>NZ_JASJFE010000237.1:0-11727 GCF_030067735.1 Microcystis sp. M53598_WE2
AAATTCAGGTACTTTTTCCCTGAAAATTAGGTAACTGACTACCTCAAAATCGGTAAAACCCTACACCCCACACCCCACACCCCACACCCTGCCCCCACCAACAAACTTTTTGCCGCAAACCCTATCTAACCATCTGCCGATTGCCTCGGTTGATTCCTATCCAAATCAGGTAATTTTAGTTGTTCGCCATGGAAATCTGGATTATTTTACGTTTTTCAATCGCCGCTGCCATTATCGCTTTAGTTTGCTGGTCTTTAGCCAGTGCCGTGCGCGATAGTTGGCAAGTTGCCCGACGGATGCACTCCATCCCTTGCTCCCACTGCCGCTACTTTACCAACGATTATCGCCTCAAATGTAGTGTACAACCCAGGAGCGCCAACACCGAACAAGCGATCGACTGCGGCGATTATTTTCCCGGGGCCTAGTCGGCAATAATACCGAAAAGCTGTTCGAGATGGTGCGAAATTTGCTAGTCTAGGCTAAATAGGTCTGAAATAGTATAGAAACGTGGATACAATTATTGGTCGGGGCAAAACAGCCCGTAGAGCTTACGGTATCGATGAAATCGCACTTGTACCCGGAGTGCGAACCCTCGATCCTAGTTTAGCCGATACCCGTTGGTCTCTCGGCAATATCGAGCGGGAAATCCCGATTATCGCCAGCGCTATGGATGGGGTGGTGGATACTAAAATGGCCGTCCTTCTCTCCGAGTTGGGGGCGCTAGGGGTACTAAACCTCGAAGGTATTCAAACTCGTTACGAGGATCCTAACCCGATTCTCGATCGCATTACCGCAGTCGGCAAAGCAGAATTCGTCGGTTTAATGCAGGAACTCTACGCAGAACCGATTAAACCGCAACTAATCGAGCTTCGTATCCAAGAAATTCAAGAAAAAGGCGGTATTGCGGCAGTTAGCCTCACCCCTGCCGGTGCCGTCAAATACGGTGCTATCGTCGCCCAAGCAGCGGCCGATATTCTCTTTGTCCAAGCAACCGTTGTTTCCACTGCCCATTTATCCCCGGAAGCTATCACCCCCCTCGATTTAGTGCAACTGTGCCAAGAAATGCCCATTCCCGTGGTTTTGGGCAACTGCGTCACCTACGAAGTCGCCCTTAACCTGATGAAAACCGGGGCAGCCGGGGTTTTGGTCGGTATCGGTCCCGGGGCTGCCTGTACTTCTCGCGGCGTTTTAGGAGTGGGAGTTCCCCAAGCCACTGCTGTGGCCGATTGTGCCGCCGCTAGGGACGATTTTTTCCAGGAAACTGGTAAATACGTCCCCGTTATTGCCGATGGCGGCATTATTACCGGCGGTGATATCTGCAAATGTATCGCCTGTGGGGCCGATGCGGTGATGATTGGTTCTCCCATTGCCCGGTCCTTGGAGGCCCCCGGGCGCGGTTTTCACTGGGGTATGGCCACACCTAGTCCGGTTCTACCCCGGGGAACCCGAATTAGTGTGGGCAGTACGGGAACTATTGCCGAAATCCTCGTAGGACCGGCAAAATTAGATGATGGTACTCATAACCTCTTGGGGGCGCTGAAAACCAGTATGGGAACTTTGGGTGCTAAGAACTTAAAGGAAATGCAACAGGTGGAAGTGGTGATTGCCCCCTCGCTGCTGACGGAGGGTAAAGTCTATCAAAAGGCCCAGCAGTTAGGTATGGGTAAATAAAAGTTATCGGTGAACAGTGATCGGTTATCTGCTTCTCGGAGCAGTTTTTGATTTTTGCCAGAGATGGATTTTCTGCTTGGGATTACCATCACCTTCAGGTTCGGTTCTACCGACCCCCACTATCTCAAAAAACTGTTAAATTGGAAGGGAGCGTCTCATTTATGCAAGTGAGTAATTATACTTGTCCCTAAAACTGGTTTCTAGCAAGGCTTTCAAAATAGCTTGACATAAAACCTGATTTAGGGGTTACAAAGGTGAGATGCTCCCAATTGGAAGAACCAAAAGGATAATTTAAAAAAATTGAGTTAAGGAGATCAAAGGTGTATAGAGAAAACGATCGCCCTCACAATTTATTTGCTACCGATAGTGAATTTTCCGAGAGTTTGTGGCAGTATGTCCAGACCTTAAGTCCAGAAACAATCGCCCAACTCTCGAAACCGGAGTCCCAAGAGGTTTTCCAAGTGATGGAACGCAACATTATCGGACTTTTGGGCAACCTTCCTTCGGAACATTTCGGGGTCACTATCAGTACCAGTCGCGAACATCTGGGCCGGTTATTGGCCTCAGCAATGATGAGTGGTTACTTTCTCCGCAATGCTGAACAGAGAATGAATTTTGAAAAATCCCTCGCTACTCTCCAGAGCGGTTCCAGTGATGTTTAAAGTTGAGCGGTAGTTAGGTTAGTTGGAAAGGGAAAAAGAAGCAATCAGATTTTAGTTATTTGTTGTTTAACTAATTAGCCATTTGTCTGAGAAAGATAACAATGTAACTTTTATCCGGCTAATAACTGATGACTGATAACTGATAACTGATAACTGATTAAAGACAGTTTTGCTGCCAGAGTAGTTCTTTTTCGATTCCCTGTTTTTCTCCGGGGGGGACAGTCCTTTCCCGCATGATATAAAGTTGCAGGGATTTAATTTGTTGATCACTACCGTGCTGCTGATTCCAGTTTTGACAGAGATACTGACCAAACTCTCCATAAACTGACCGACCGATAGCTCGATTAAGATTAATAAAATATACTCGCCACTGCATGGTTTTATACAAACGATTGCGATCGCTTTCGGTGGGTTTATCCCAAATTACTGGCTGTCCTTCTCTAAATATATCTACCGTGGAACCATCGGCTAATTGACTGACTGCCACAAACCAAGCATCATCCCGGGGCGGACTAGGGGAGAAAATAGTCCAATACTGGTCTAAACGAGTTATTCTTGCCAGAATATCAATTGTATTGAAAGTACGACGGGTGAGCAAGCGATCGAGGGACTGAATTAAAGGTGTATTTAAATCGCCTCTAATGGCCGATTGCCGGACAAAACTGCGTAAATTCCAGATACTCGTCAACAAGAAGAAGAAAATTACCAAAATATTTAAAGGTAAAGAGGATTTAATCGTCAGGGGACGAAACTTGAGAGGTTTGGTGAAATTGCCCATAAAACGACGATGGGAGGCAATCCACTCATAAATTCTCGTTCCCACGGCCATAAGGGGCGGTAAACGCAAAATTGGCGCTAAAAACCAGAAAATTGGCGAAAGACTGACAATATAAACCACTGCTGACCATTTAAACTGACGTTTTCCCTGCCAATCTTCCACCACCCAAGAATTTTGGGCCACCATATCCTCGTATATTGAGGGGTTATCCTGAGCGACTAACAGGGGAGTGCCGGGTAAAATGAGAAACGTGCGGAGAAGATGAACAACTTTTTTGCAAAATCCACAATCTCGATCATAATTAATCCTTAAACCTTCTCTTTCTGGGTTTATTATCCGTTTTTGTCCCCAATCCCAGACTAAGCTAGGGATAATCGGCAACCAATGGGTAACACTCAAGATAGGGAAAACCCCTAAATGTAGAATCAGTCCAAAAACCGTATGCAAGAAAATAAAGGAAACTACGGCGATTATTTTAAATAAACTATTGCGAAAGGGAACAAACATCAATAGCGGACCGAACCATTCAAAGCCTAGGGCTGAAATTGTTAGAAATTTGAGGAATTGCTGCGGTAAAGTCAGTAAAAAACTCCCCAAAGCGGTAGCGTATTGATCGTAACTAAGAGAGTAATAAACGGCTGTACCGTCGGGCCACCAAGTCTCACTTTTGAGTTTAAAGACCACTGACCACATATAGATGTAACACACCTGTATCATAAAAGCGACCGTGGCAGCCGAAACCACACGCTTGGGTAAGGGGTTGGGATTGGTGTTTAAGGCACTTTCCACGGAATAACAGGCACCAAGGGGTAAAAACATCGCCCAGAATAATACTGCCCGGATTACGTCATCGGCGGCAAATAGTAACAGGGGGTTGCGATGATGTAAAGAGACGATTAGCGCCCAAGTGGCGATCGTCGCTAAACGGGTATGATAGCCAATTAAAAGCAATAATGCGATCGCTATAGCGACAATAAACAGGATACTCTGCACCAGCACCGAGTCACTGAGAGCAAAAATAGACCAGTAAAAAGGACTAGCAGAGACTTTCGATAAGCTTCCTAGGGGTAAAACCCCCAATCCGCTGTAATGGGCAGTTACTTGGCTAAAACGAACCGATAAATCTACTAAAACCACTAACGCCAAGGCAATGCGAAATAAAGCCAGCGATCGCAGGTCAAACCCGAAAATCTCTGCCAGTCTTTGTCTAAATGATTTTGTCATTATCGCCATAGGATGATGATTCCCTCCACTTCTTCAATAAACCTACTTTATAGCAATTGACATACTCCCACCGTCAAGCTACGCTGTGACGGTGGGAATATGTCAACCTTGGAATTTCTCTATCTCTACAGATAAAAAACTACCGATTCCGTCGTCGCCATTCCCAGGGTGGCATCGGGTTTCCCCCGAAAATTCCCTTGCGATTCGAGGGAGTTTCCTTAAAAGCCCTCTCGATTTCATTCCAGCTTGGACAGTCAGCCTTGAATCGATCATAAGCCCAAACCATACCGTCCTTCACCTGCTGAAGTTGAACTAGCTGACCCCCTGCGTACACCTCGGCTACGGTGCGCCCGAAGCGATCTGGCTTCGCCAGCGCTCCGCTCCCGGTATTGTAAAGTATCCACAGCATTGATAGTGACTTGGTTATTTGCCCGGTTGATGAGCGATCGCAGTTATAAAAACCTCAAAAAGTGATCGCGGATCAGTTGAAGGTCAAGAAAAAGCGATCGCAGATTAAATTATTGGGGATGAAGCGCAACCGTAGGAAGCTGGCTATTTCTCATTGGTCGATTTTTGAGATGGGTCTTCAAATCCCCATTTTTTCCACTCCTCCCCAATTTGCTCCCCAATTTGCTCCCCAATTTCCTTCTTAATTCCGCACCATCCGTTTTTAATATTTTGTTTTTGCTTTTCCGTTAGTTGCCAAGACAGAGGTGGTTTATTTTCACCATTTTTACCATTCTTTGGAAAAAAGATAGGACAATATGCGATCTTTACTTGATTTTTCCATCGCTGTTGAAGAAGTTCTACTTCAGTAGAAACTCGAGACAACTGGGTAGTATCACGGACGCTGAATAAGGTCAGTAAAGGACCTATTATCGCCTGAAACCAGCCTCCCTCAATCTTAGATTTCGAGGGAGTAGATTCAGGAAAAGCATTGATCTGTAACAAAAGAACTCGTTTAATGTTAAGTCCTTTCTGGGGGTCTAGCCATTCATTGAGCCATTCCACCATTGTTACCATACCAGAATTATCGAAATAGCCACCATCGGCAATATGATAATTCCCTTTTGGATTTTCACCAACATAGCGAGAAATAGGCGAGACATAAGAAAAAGTTGCTGAGAGCCTTGCGGCTGTGACAACATCAATGTCATATCCCGCATAAAGGGTGTTAAAATCCACTGATTTGTTGCTACTAGGTTTACAAAAAGTCATCGGTGAAATTAGAAATCGACGACCATCTTCAACCAGAGTCGCATTGAAAATAGGGATGGGAATTTTACCATTTAAAATTTGTTCGCTCCAAGTAGATAAAAATTGTTTGCTATTGGGATTTTTTAACTCTCCTTGCCAATCTGTCTCTATTACTTTTCCCCGATCGCACATTTTAGGAGCGAGAAAAGGAAGCCCAATAATGCGCCATAAATCAGGATAAGCTAATCCCCAACCTACCGCATCCAAACTATCTTCAGTAGCACTCTTAAAGATATTTTCAAACTCCTTAGACTCAGGATATCCTTTATCGGCAAAGCGATCGAGATAATACATCGTTCCAACTGAACCACCTGAAACAGAGCTAATAAAACCAATTGACTTGGTAAACGAATTACCTAGCATATCTTGTAATCCCGTCAGGACTTGAACTGTCCAGCCGGCGGCTTGAATGCCGCCCCCACTCGCACAGACAACTACTAAGGTCTTTTCCTTTTCTTCTTCTTGATACTCGAGTCGTTTTTCTATTGCCTTTTTGAAATCCTTGGGATCGTATTTGTTTGCCTCATTTAAGTTTAATTCAAAAAAGTGATCCACCTCAAACAGCGCATACATCAAAGCAACAATAACCACAAAGAGCAGAAAGACAGGAACGCGATAGTAATCGAAATAGAAGGTTAGGCTTCCAGACAAGGGTGCTATCATCATGATGATTAGCATCACATACATTAGGGCAGCCGCTTCTTTTTTCTGATCGGATGGTTGAGATTGTGGCTGAAATTTCCAACCAATGATGCCATAGACGATGAAGGCAACTATAAAAAAAGCGATGTTACTCAGATGACCTTCAAGGAATTGCTGTGGTTTTGGCTGTGTTCCTATAATATAGCCTTCAGTTTTATGTCTGGTAATGAATTCAACGAAACTAATGAGTAACTTATTGTTAGCAAAGTTAGTAAATATCCAGGTTTTCGTCTGAATCACTGCAAACAACAGCACCAAACTCAATAACACGCTGAAAATCACTCCTTGGATGGGATTCTTTTCTTTAATTTCCTCTTTTGAAAGCTTATAAGAGGTGACGCAGATCGGTAAACTCAAAGCGATCGCCAACCCATATTGCCAGATGTCAGAAATTTCGAGCCACGGTGATAGTCCAAAACGATCTGGCGCACCTTTGAGAAGCATATAGGCATTAATAATGACCCCTATTGCCGCCATGTTTGCACTGACAATTACAGAGATAAGTTGCCACGGACCACGAAGAACAAATAAATTTCTCAGCATGGCTGGCAGCCATAAGGTAGCTATTAGAGGGAGTGTCACCAGCAGTAAACCCCAGAGAATAGGCGCACGCAAGAAAAAAAGATATTTCCAGAAAGAATCAGGAATGTGCCACCAAACCACTACAGCGATCGCAATTATGCCGATGCCGATGATGATCTGTGGAATGTAGTTTAGTTTCTGTTTTGAATTCGTAGTGTTCATGATTTTGTCCTATTTTCAAAGTGTTAAGTAGGTGGGTGGAATTAAATATAAGATGAACGTAGGTTGGGTTGAAGCATGAAACCCAACGCCCGTATAGTTTACGCTACCGCTAACCCATCCTACAAATAATTGTGCCTCCCTACTTAACCAGGCGATAGAGATGATTGACAGAGTGAAACTGCTGTTATGTAGTCTGCACCATTATTCCTGAAAATTCTCATTAGCATTAACGATAAAACTCTGGTGTTGTGGTGGCTTTCCGCAGACATCTTTGATTTTTTTATTAACGTCTAATGATGAGAATGGGAGGAGTTGATTATAACCAGAATAATGTTAATAGGCATTATTAGGAGAAAGAGAATTATCAACTCTAACTTTATCACTCCCTTGGCAAAAGATTTTTTTCAAAGCCAAGGGTTAAGTGAGGCAGAGGAGGATAGGGGCGATCGCTCCCAAAAGAGAAAGCTCCAGACTGATTTGCTATCCTGCTTTCAAGCTCCAGCAGTTGATACCACAGAAAGAGCGCACGCAGGACTATGCCTGCGGTGTTACGTTTCTGAGCCGATTCTCAACGCCTGCCGCAAAATCGATCATTTGTTCGGAGACGATCAGTCGTCAGTCGTTCACTAAGAGTTTGGCTTGAAAAACTAAAAGGAAGGTTGAAAAACTACGTGTTTACCACCATCTCCGTCCCGAGTAAACCAACCCTTCATAGCCCAATTAATCCAGCCCCCATCACCATCATGGGTAAATTCACCGCTTTTGAACGCCCATACCCCATAAAGAGTACCATCAGGAGCAGTTGCTGATCCGTAAAATACTACATCCTTAAGCCCACCAGTTTGAGGATGCTGATTCATATTAACAGCTAATACATTATATTTTTGTCCCGCTTGATAAAAAACGGTTTCGACAAGATTATCTGTAAATGCTCCACGTCCTGCATTGTTTTTTACTGCATCTGCAATAGCATTACCTATTGCGAGAGGATCTATGTTAATACTAACACCAACACTACCATCAGCTAATGCATTAGTACTCATCACAACAAGTGTTGTAACAACAAAAATTGCTCCAGAAATGCTCTTTATTACTTTTTGAATTTGAGTAGTCATAATTTTCTCCTTCGATGAATTATTGTTACGAGTAGACATGATTGGTTCACGGTTATACTTTGAGTTATTTGTAGTGGAAGCATTGTTGTTGGAATATGCTGATTGTGTCATTGGAAAGATTCTCCTTGTTGAGTAATAGAGCTAAGATGAACTAAATTAGAGATATCAATTTAAGGCGGGACAGCTTTTACAGCAATAGTTTAAGCTTTTAACTACCTTATTTGTCTTCCTTCTACCCGTTAGTAGTTGTCAGCAAAATCGACCTATACACTTGAAGGCTAAATTCTAGAAACTCTTAGGTCTGGCAAGGGATGATCAGTTCTGGAAAATCTGGAACTGAGCCATCTTGTCTAAATCTAGATCTCCCCAGTTTTTTTCCGATTTCCTGTATAAGCTAAAATGGCTGACATCTATTGATCAGGTGAGCTAATCGCAAGCTCAACAAACTTCGGGAGAGCGTAGTATGAGTGCTGCATCAAGATACTGCAACCTTTGGCGCATTGACCCTGCCAGCGATCGCACTGGATATAAGCGTTGTTTCCTCCCGTTGGCAAATGATTTTTTTCAAAGCCAAGGGTTAAGTGAGGCAGAAGAGGATAGGGGCGATCGCTCCCAACAGAGAAATCTCCAGACTGATTTGCTATCCCGCTTTCAAGCTCCAGCAGTTGATACCACAGAAAGAGCGCAGGCGGGTCTATGCCTGCGCTGTTACGTTTCTGAGCCGATTCTCAACGCCTGCCGCAAAATCGATCATTTGTTCGGAGACGATCGCTCCTTTACTTACCGAGATTTGCTGCCGTTTGTCCTCAATGACGACGGGAAAACGCTGATGGTTTTAGACTCAGATGGCAAAACCTATCTCACCTTAGACCCCACTGGCAAGCCTCAAACAACGGCTTATCAATGTTTCTCACTGCAAATTCTGCGAACCTTTAAGCCCAACGCTCAATCCAGTATGAGCTTAGATAACTGGACTTATTTACAAACCAAACAAAATCCAGAATTAAAGAATTTTTTATCCGAGTTTGGCTTCAAACAATTGAGCGACTGGGCGCTACTCAATCGCACTCGCTCGAAACAATTGCAACAACTGGCAGAACGCAATCGCCACTTAATTGCCGCCTTCCACGCTGTCTATCGTCGAGACAGGCATCAGCAACACCAGGGTACGAAACGCTGTCTAGATCCCACAACCGGGCAACTTCAAGAGATGGTGACTTATTTAAAAGCACGAAATATCACAATTCAGCCCAACCAATTGATCACAGAACTGCGAAGAGTGGCACTACAACTTAGACAATTTGACCTTTGGAGCCATCGAGAACCGTTAGAGGTTGAAGATCCAGAGACAGGCGATCGCCTGATTCGCTCAGAGCTGCCGCAGGATATTGCCAGTGAATATAATGTGGAGCAGCAAGAGCAACAAGAAATGTTGGAATTCTTCCACAAACAGCTTCAACTTGCCTTAGTTCATTCCATTAAGCAGGCAATTAGCGATCGCATTACTTATTTAAAAAAAAGCAAAGGGTATGCCGCTTTCGCCGATCGATTTATTCCAGGATTACACCTCTATTATTCTCAGGGCATCGCCCTGAAAGAGATTGCTGATTTATTAAAAATGTCTGGTTGGGCGCAAGCAAGACGGGTGTTGAATCCGGGAGAGTTAATTAACATTGTTCGGACATTGACAATTCGACAAGTGCTTGACCAAATGCTGAAGAAAGCTGAAGAGAAAGGACTGACTGCTCTTCCTCCTCAACCCGATTATTTAGAAAATTTAGCCAAGCAAATCGAGGCGCTGGCAGATGCAGAAATATTTCAGGAAGCGTTTGAAGAAATTCAAGCGGGAAAGAATCGTCTGATGAAAAGTGTATATGCTCAACAGCTTTGCTTTTACTTAGAAGAGTGTACCAAGGTTACACAAGGAGTTTCGTAATGTTTAGCTTAAGAGCGATCCCACCAGGTTTAAATCTTAGCCGACCTGAAGCCATAAGGCTTGAACCAGAACAGTTTGAGCAGGCGCTAGTCAATCCCCTAGCCAGTCCCTCAGTCGATGAAGCGGGTCAGTGGCAACTCTATCTGAATGCGCTGGCACTATTGGGTTTTGAGCAATGGCTAGAGAAACGCGCTCCATCACACTGCCTCGATCGAACTCAATGTATCAATCATATTGGTGCTGTTTACAACCTTAAAATTGATGAATTTAAGCTAAATTTAATTGTCAAAGAGCAGGTTCTAGATGAAGTAGTGGAAATTCCCAGAGAAGCGATCGAACAGCCGGCTCTTGTCGCTCATTTCTATGTCCTGCTTGAGGTCTGTGAAGAGCAGCAGCGAGTGATGATTCGAGGCTTTTTGCGATCTGACCGACTCATGAATTATTGCCATCGGGTCAGTGATGGTTTACAAAACGATTATTATCAAATTCCCCTATCTGTTTTCGATCCTGAACCCAATCATTTATTGTTCTACTGTGATTTTCTAGAACCTGCCTCAATACTATTGCCCGTCATTTCAACGGAGCATACCGCAACGCCTGAAGCAATCTCTGAAACCACATTAACGGCTTCTCAAGAAACTCCTATCCAGTTAGGACAGTGGATACAGGGGGTCTTTGCAGCAGGATGGCAAGCGATCGACGATCTGTTTAGTCCAGAAGTTCATCTTGCTTGGAGTCCTCGGAATCAGAGAGAGGGTGCAAAACGCGGGAAGCTTATTGACTTGGGGATGGAGTTGCAAGGACAGAGAGTGGTCTTGTTGGTGAATGTTACAGAAGAAGCCGATAATCAGCTATCTGTGCTGGTTCAGTTACATCCGGCGGGTGAGGAGCGATATCTGCCACCCCAGATCGCCTTAACGTTGCTTTCTCAGGCAGGCAAAAAGCTTCAAGAAGTGGGCTCCAGAACGCAAGATAACTATATTCAGCTTAAATCTTTTAAAGGGCGCTCTGGTATCCCCTTTAGTATTGTGGTTAGTCTCGGTGACACCTGCCTCTGCGAGAATTTTGAACTCTAGGCGTTGGGGTATCATGGGCGTTTTCTACACAGGCAAAACTACCTTACAGGGGATAGAATTTATAGCGTTATTGAAAGAGCCAAACTTTCGTTCTATCCCTAGGAGCGTTCCATGACGGCAATTGCGATCGATGACAGCGGAAAACTAGAAATTCCTCTAGAAATCCGTCAACAACTCGGCATCACCACAGCCCAATCCCTCAATCTTGAGGTTAGACAAGGCTGCATCATCCTACAACCCTTGGAGCAAGAAGCTAAAGTCCAACGTCAAGGCAGTGCCTTAGTGCTAGAAACCCCACCCCTCGGCAATCTCGATACCCTTATTGATGACCTCCGCGAGGAACGCATTCAAAGCCAATTGCCTGCATGAAATGTCTCTTTGATACCTCTGCTCTCATCGCTGCCCTATTGACTGGACACACTCATCGGAAATTTTGGGTCTGAAACCCCGCCGTTCTAGGTTGGCTTTACGTTAGAATTAAAAGGCCAGTCTCGAAAACCAAGTGGACGGCGCAGCACCTTGAAAACTCGGCTTAGGGGGTTCCGACCAGAAAAGCTTGGCC
>NZ_JASJFE010000296.1:0-3975 GCF_030067735.1 Microcystis sp. M53598_WE2
AGACCCAAATTTTCGATGACTGGTCACTTAAAGACAAAAATGACGATTATAGGTGTTTTTGTCGCTATTTTCTGGATTGTAGAAATTTTAGACCAATTTGTTTTCGATCATCAATTAAATCAATATGAGATTATTTCTTCTTCTTTGCCTTTTGGGTTAAGATGGATTTTATTCGCCCCGTTTCTACATGGTAGTTTTAAAGATCTTATTGTCGGTACTATAGGGTTTGTGATTTTAGGCTTGTCAGTCATGTCCTATAAAATTCGTCATTTTTGGATTGTTACTATCATCACTAGGATTGTTGGAGGATTGGGGATTTGGAGGTTTAACCCGTATGACCCGCATCCGATTGGGGCGAGCATCCTAATTTTTGGTTATCTGGCATTTTTACTATTTCGTAGCCTCGCTGGCGCCGAAGCCGACAGTACTGGACAGGAACTGAGTCTCTCAGCATTCCTTCAACCTGTAGATGAGCGTAACTTACTGGATAATTTTATGATGCACTCATTAACGCTCATATTTGCCCTCCCAGGTTATGTTTTATACGGGTTATCTACGATAGGCATTCATAACCTATTTGGGGTGCCTGCTCATATTGCATCTGGTTTTTTTGCTGGCACTTTAGCGGCTGATTTCATTTGTCAAGACAAAGGAAGAGCCATGAGGTGGAAATTGTTTTGGATAAGTTTCCCAATAGTTTTCCTTTTAGCCCTTTTAAAAATGTTTGCAGAGTGGTTTGTAGATAATTGGGACGAAATAAAAATAATCATGGCAATCGTGGGATTTGGTGCGTTGCTAATATCCAGCATGGTAGGAGGATCTTCAAGCACATCAGGGGAGCAGAAAGATACAATTCCTCAAGCGGGTCACGCGGAGGCGCGTTATCGTGATCGTGTAGAAGCAGAAGAACGATATCGCCAGTGGAAAGAACAAGAACAGCGCGATTGGGAAGAACAACAACGGCAAAATAATGAAGATCGTTGATGGTGATAAATTATATTATGCTTAAGTCAAACAGATTCAAGGTAAAGGAAGATAATCAATTCGGTCTTGATACTCATTATCAAATGAAGCTTCAGCCGCCAGAATTAACTCATCTATATTTTCCCCAATACTCAAATTAGGATTCAGAATAAAAATACCTGGAATATGACGATGATTTTGTAGATGATCTGCTAAATGTACGGGCATAGAAGTCCGATTATTTGTTACCAGAATAAAATTATTTTCTTCACACCAGCAGAGAATTTCAGGATCTAATGTTCCTTTATCTGGTGTAACAGGTTCTCCAATAACTCTAATAACTAAATCAGGCTTGAGTCTTCTTAGTTGAGTCGCATAGAGAGGATCAACATTTTCATCTAAGAGATATTTCAGACTCATTTGCTTGTTTGATTGCTTTTCTTTGTTGCCTTAACTTTCTCAATTTTTCTGCAACAGGAGGAGGATTTTGTTTTTGTATTTCTCTCATTCTTTCTCCATGTTCAATCCATTCGGTTAAATAATTGGTTATTTTTTCTTGCTCATGCAAATAGTACAGAATTGTTGCATAAACTTGTTCTAAGCTCAAAGATGAGTAAGTTTTGGCAATTTCTTCAGGTGTTTTAAGTAGGGAGGCACAATTATTTGTAGGATGGGTTAGCGGTAGCGTAACCCATGCGGGCGTTGGGTTTCATGCTTCAACCCAACCTACGTTCTGAATTTTAAAAATAAGCTTGCCTACATATCTAAGTTATTCCCCGTTTCCTATTCCCTGTATTTAGAGTAAAATTTCCCTGTGTTGAATTGCTAATTTATGGGCGGGAAAACCTTCGTACTCGGCTAAAGTTTTCGTGGTTTCTTTTAACTTTTCAAAGCCTTCAGGGGTGACATAAGCCAAAGTAGAGCGCTTGAGAAAATCATAAACCGAAACCGCCGAATAGGAACGGGCAAAACTTCCCGTCGGCAGCACAGCATTGACTCCGATGGCGTAGGTAGCCATAGAGGAAGGAGTATGATTTCCCAGGAGAATTTCGCCAGCATTTTTAATCTTGCCCAGAATGGCAAAAGGATTACTAACTAAAACCTCTAGATGTTCCGGGGCGTACTCATTGACAAAATCGAGGGATTGCTGCAAACTATCGGTTAAAATTATGCCCCCATAGGCGGCTAAACCCGCCTCACAGAATTCCCGTCGCCAATCCGGGAGTTTTTGCAGGTATTCCTGTGCATATTCACTAGCAGCGATCGCCAAATCTTCACAGTGGGTGACTAATAAAGCCGCCGAATCCGCCCCGTGTTCCGCTTCAATTAATAAATCCAAGGCCGCTAAACGGGCATCGGTGGACTCATCGGCCAAAACTATCGACTCACTTGGACCGGCCGGCAAACCCACATCCACAGTACCGAACAGTAACCGCTTGGCCGCCGCCCCATAGACGCTGCACGGACCGGTAATTTTGTCAACCCTTTTGATATTTTTTGTTCCCAAAGCCAAAGCGGCGATCGCTTGTACGCCCCCTAATTTATAAATTTCTCTGACTCCAGCCATCTGCGCCGCCACCAGAGAAACGGGTTCCACGTTGCCCTGTTTATCGGGGGGAGTGCAAACGACAACTCTTTCCACTCCTGCCACCATTGCCGGGATGGCTAACATTAACATCATCGAGGGAAAAGCACCGCGGCCCCGGGGAACGTATAAACCCACATTGGGGATAGGAGAGATTTTTTCGCCGGCAAAGACACCGGTTTCAATTTCTGCCAGTAGTGTTTCTTCTGGCATTTGGCGACGATGTACCTCTTGAATATTCCGGAAAGCCTGTTCAATGGCAGTTTTTACTTCCGGTTCAATTAAATGAAAAGCCCGCTCAAATTCTGCCTCGCTGACTTTGATATTTTCTACCGTCGCACCTTCGTAGTCAAAACGCCGCACATAGTCCACAACGCCGGCATCCCCCCGTTCGCGGATGGTTTCTATCACCGTTTGAGCGACTTTGAGGGCGTTATCAATATCTAACTCGGCTCTTTTCTGAAGTTTTGCCCGTTCTGCGCTACTTAATTGCGAAAGTTTTAATATTCTAACCACTATTGCTGCTCCTACTGCCCCCCGTCCTCTCAAGAATAGCGGGGAATCTGAATCTTTTTTGATTATAATGCAGATCATGTTTAAGCTCTCTTGCTGTTCTGTAAATGCGATCGCTCTTGGTTTATTATGGGGGGCGATTAGTCCGGTGTGGGCAGAAACGGAGTTAGACCTAGACCCGAAAATTCGGCAAGAAAGCCCGGTTTTAGAGCGTTGGTTAGAAAAAATACCCGATATCGCCGAAGATATTCGCCGCGATCCTAGTTTTCGCACTCGTATCCGTTTAGGATATGCAGAGTTTCCTTCTACCGATAATTCCAGTGGCGTGATTTTGGGGGTAGAAGATGTGTTTTTCGGTCAAACCAGTTTAACCCTAAGCGGCGATTATCAGACGGCTTTTAACGGCAAAAGGACGGCAATAGGAGCAAATTTACAATACTATCTCCTCCCTTTGGGTGATTATGTCAATCTGGCTCCCATGGTGGGCTATCGTTACATTCAAACGGGAAATTACAGCACCGATGGGCTTAACTTAGGATTAAAGCTCAAATTAGCCCTTTCTCGCACGGGGGCAGCAGATATCACCGTCAGTCAGAGTTTTATCTCACCGGGGGGTGCTAACGAGGTGGGATTGACTACTCTTTCGGTTGGTTATGCGATTACCTCTAATTTACGTTTAGCCGCCGATATTCAAGCCCAAAATTCCCGCGCCCGTAAAGATAGCTCCCTAGGAATTTTACTGGAATGGCTGCCCTAATTAGGGTTTGCGGCAAAAGGCAAAAAGTTTTTCCTGGGTGTAGGGTGTGGGGTGTGGGGTGTAGGGTGTAGGGTGTGGGGTGTAGGGTGTGGGGTGTAGGGTGTGGGGTGTGGGGTGGGGGGTGTGGGGTGTGGGGTGTGGGGTGTGGGGTTTTACC
>NZ_JASJFE010000708.1:0-1585 GCF_030067735.1 Microcystis sp. M53598_WE2
AATAGGATTGGGACATTCAAAAACCTTGCATTATCCTTCTTGTAGTACATAAACCGGTACAAAAAAAAGAGGGAAACAAAGCCTGAAACGACCGGCTACTGACGACCGACGACCGACTCCTAACCCCACCAACAAACTTTTTCAGCAAACCCTAAATAAGCAATTCGACTCACCACTACTTCCAGATCGCTACCCCATAGTCTATCCCTTTCCTGGCGTTACTGGGTTTTCTGCGTTTGCTCCAGATACTTCCGCACACTCTGTCCCATCTGCACCAGATTCGGTTCAATCTTTTTGGCCAGAAGCTCTTCGACTAGGTGAACTAAGCGACTGAGCAAGAAGGGTGGCACACTGTGAACTGCGCTGAGGTCAATCCTCACTTCGCCTCGGCTTTCCACCAATGTGCAATTGCCTCGATCCAGAAAGCGGTTCTTGCCAGCGCAAAACACCGCCTCTCGGTAGGCATGGGTTTCAATTTGCCAGTCCACAGTAAACTCATTGTTGTCCCAGATATCGTATTCCGTCCAAGTGAACAGTTCTTCACTCAAAAGTGCCCGAGCAGCGGCTGGGATGTCCCCACCCCCATGCCACTCCAGCACCAGTCGCACCAGTCGCTCCGCTTCCTGGCGAGACTTGAGTTGCAGCGATCGCACATTGGGCAGATACGGCCCCAACTCCATCAGCTTGTCCCGATAGGTGGCATAAACCAAGGATCGAGAAAACGACACCTGTGAATCAACGGAAATTTTGATCATCTTTGGGCTCCAACGGCATGGGGCAAGATATGCAGTTTAACGCGGGTATGAAGTACTTGTACATCTTCAACCCCTATCCGCCCGAATACTCCGACCCCGTTTAACTCCCCCTTCCACGGCGTTCAAACAACCGTTCGACCTTGGGAATTAAGGATAAGATTCCCAAGGCTAAGAGAGTGCTGAGAATGGCCGTCGCTTCTCGCCCCATCCCAGCCGCTACGCCGATGGCCGCCGTTAGCCATATGCCCGCCGCCGTGGTCATCCCCTTAGCCTCCTCTTGGTGCCTTCCTATAATGATCGATCCGGCCCCAAGGAATCCCACCCCAGCGATCAAGCCCTGCAACACACGAGTTAAATCTGCGATCGATGCCCCAGATTGTTGAGGAATGAGGACGAAGAGTGCTGCCCCGAAAGAAACCAGCATATGCGTTCGCAACCCTGCCGCCTTGCCCTTGATCTCCCGATCGTACCCCAGTAGACCACCAAGGATCGCCGCAAGCAGGAAGCGTAAAATGATGCGGATAATTTGAGCCACATCGGTGATCTCGGAGAATTCCGATAGCACAGTATTCCATATCACTTGCCACACACCCGTAGTCCCTCCTTACTTTGGCTGTACTTCATTCTACAAAGTTGGCTGTAATTTCTTTATTGATGTCCGATCGTTCTACCGATAGATTGCATCATCGGAAATTTTGGGTCTGAAACCCCGCCGTTTTACGGCGGCTTTGCTGTTAAATACTAGCGCATTTACACGATATACGCTAAAATGTGAGACATGGAAAAAGCCTATTCTTACCGATTTTACCCCACACCAACACAAGAGTCGC
>NZ_JASJFE010000630.1:0-1794 GCF_030067735.1 Microcystis sp. M53598_WE2
ATGGCGCCGATCAAGCAGTATTTATCTTAGCATAACAGATGACAGTTTGCCAAGAGTGGAACCCAAGAGTTGAGCGATCGATCTATAATTTATGCAGCAGTTCTCTAATATAGTGGGGGATTTCAGGCTTAAAAAAGCTATTATGATGAGAAATCAAAGATATTTACTAACTTTTATCGGTTTATTGGCTTTATCCTTGCCAGTACAGGCTAATAATGCCGTTTACCTTAGCCAAAGTTCTAATCCTGCCACGACTTTTGACAGTTATCGTCAAGAATGTTTACAAAGAGCGCGCGCGGAGGGATTAGCTGCTGATGTGGCAAAAGACCTATGCGACTGCACGATTAAAAAATTCCAAGCTCGTTATAATCTACAGCAATTCCGCACCCTCGTGCAGAAGTCGAAAACCGATAAAGCTGCCGCTAGGACTTTAGCGAGTGTGGGAGAAGCTTGTTTTGATGAGATTTTGTATGAATAGCAGGGATAGGGGGTTTTTTAGCTATCACCAAAAAAGCTCTCCCTGCTCCGCAGCTCTGGCGCTCATAGACAGTCTTAACAAGTAATTTAGATAGTCAACAGCTTATTTTTGAGTATCAAGACGATTATCAATGGCGATAATTTCTCTCTCAAATTCTTTAGGAATGCCTCTCGATTATTCATAATTTTATGTGTATTATTATCTATCTAAATTCTTGGAGCTTGTTGCTGTATAATCGGAATGACTGACCCCGCTTTTGAACTATGCCTATTCCAGATTTTCAATCGATTATGTTGCCGCTATTAAAAATACTTGCAGATGGCAAAGTTTATAAATATCGAGAAATTTTTGAAGCCTTGGTCAGAGAGTTTCAAGTCACGGAAGCGGAAAGAAAAGAAATGCTTCCCAGTGGACAACAAGAAATTTTTGCTAATCGAGTCGGTTGGGCAAAAACCTATTTAAAGAAAGCGGGATTAATTGACTCACCCCAAAGGGCAACTTTTGTAATTTCTGAGAAAGGAAAAGAAATCTTATCTCAAAATCTAGACCATATCGATACAAAATTTCTCAGGCAATTTCCTGAGTTTCAAGAATTTACTAGAGTCAATAAGCAAAATGAAACTATTACTCTTGAAAGCAATTTATTAGCTTCTGATCAAGAACAAAACCCAGAGGAATTACTAGAAAACTCCTATCAAGAAATTCGTCAAGCATTAGCGACAGACTTACTTTCTATTCTGCGAAAATTATCCCCAGATGCTTTTGAAAAATTAGTAGTAGAATTACTGGTAAAAATGGGTTATGGTGGCTCGATTAGAGATGCAGGTAAAGCAGTGGGTAAGAGCGGTGATCAAGGGATTGATGGGATAATAAAAGAAGATAGACTCGGTTTAGATATAATCTATATTCAAGCCAAAAGATGGGCTGATAATAATGCCGTTGGTCGTCCAGAAATCCAGAAATTTGTCGGGGCATTAGCGGGACAAGGAGCCAAAAAAGGTATTTTCATCACCACTTCCTATTTTACCCAAGAGGCTTTAGAATATGCCCCCAGAAATGAGATAAAAATAGTGCTGATTGATGGGGAAGAATTAGGTCAATTGATGATTGATTATAATTTAGGTGTATCGACCAAAGAAATCTATGAAATCAAGAGAATCGATCATGATTATTTTGGGGATGAATAATAACGTAGGTTGGGTTGAAGCATGAAACCCAACGCCCGCATAGTTTACGCTACCGCTAACTCATCCTACAAATAATTGTGCCTCCCTACTTATAACTTAGGTGTATCGACCAAAGAAATCTATGAAATC
>NZ_JASJFE010001001.1:0-4491 GCF_030067735.1 Microcystis sp. M53598_WE2
CAGCAATTCTAAATTTGCCCTGTAGCAAGGCTTTTGGGAGTTAGTTCGCATAATACGGGGTAAAATTCAATGGGATGGCGAATTTCATTTCACAAGTCTTCAGGCTTTTGACGTGATAGTACACCCAAAGTTGCGCCAAAAATCCCCCTTTAAAATGTTCTTTAAATCCCTAAAAGGCTTGCTGTGTCTAAAACTGAGAATTGCTGACTGTTTACTGATAACTGTTTACTGATAACTGATAACTGATAACTGAAAAAAGCTCTCCTATCTGCTAACTATATGAACTTAGACAATTTTCAAGTGTGCGATCGAGATTTAAGCGATGACCTATTATCCCGTTATCTAGGGGTTAATTCGATCGCTGTAGATACAGAAACTATGGGATTAATACCGGGGCGCGATCGACTGTGTTTAATTCAACTCTGTGATCCCAGTGGTTTTGTCACTGCCATTCGGGTTTTTAGGGGGCAAACAGAGGCTCCTAATCTCAAAAAGGTCATGGAAGATGAGCGGATAGAAAAAGTCTTTCATTTCGCCCGTTTTGATGTGGCTCAATTGTCCCAAACTTTTGGCATTGCCACTAAACCGATTTTCTGTACCAAAATCGCCAGTAAACTGGCTCGGACTTATACCAGCAGTCACGGTTTAAAAAGTCTCGTGCAGGAATTGGAAGGCATAGAATTAGACAAAACCGCTCAGAGTTCTGATTGGGGAAATGCCGCTAATCTTACCCCACAACAACTGAGTTACGCCGCTAACGATGTGCGCTATTTACTGTCAGTGCGAGATAAATTAATTGTGATGCTGCAAAGAGAAGAAAGATGGGAATTAGCCCAAAAGTGCTTTAGTTGTATCCCCATCTTCACCGCTTTAGATTTACAGCAATACAAAGATATATTTGAGCATTAGTCAGCAAAAGTTACAGTCTATTTAATAAGTAAATAGAAGAGAGATTTTGTCTTTGATCCCCCCTTAATCCCCCCTTAATAAGGGGGGTGCCGATAGGCGGGGGGATCGCCCTTGATAAGGGGGGTGCTGATCCCCCCTTAATCCCCCCTTAATAAGGGGGGTATCTGACAATTTTTAACACCCACCTACTTAGTATGATTGACTCCCAATCGAACTTTAAAAACCCAGTTATGGATGGTTTCTTCCCACTTCCCCACTTCCCACTCCCCACTCCCCACTTCCCACTTCCCCACACCCCCAACCCCATCAACTGTGGTAAAATGCGCTATGGCTCAAAACATTAGAGATAGAAGCACTCCACCATGATTCGAGATATCTTCATGCCCGCGCTCAGTTCCACCATGACCGAAGGAAAAATAGTTTCTTGGGTGAAGTCCCCCGGGGAAAAAGTCAGCAAAGGGGAAACGGTGTTAGTAGTCGAATCCGACAAGGCCGACATGGACGTAGAATCGTTTTATGATGGTTATCTCGCTGTAATTTTAGTCGAAGCCGGCCAGGAAGCACCCGTGGGGGAAGCGATCGCCTATATCGCCGAAACTGAAGCGGAAATTGAACTGGCCAAAGCTCAGGGAAAAACCGCCACAGCTGCCCCTAGCAAGCCCGTAGAGACCCCAGAAATCGCTCCGCCTCCCGTTTCGATCCCCGTCGCCGCCGTTAAAGATAATGGCCGTTTAGTCGCCTCTCCCAGGGCCAAAAAACTGGCTAAAGAATTAAAGGTGGATCTGAAAACCCTAGTGGGTAGCGGTCCCCACGGACGAATTACCGCCGAAGACGTAGAAAAAGCGACAGGAAAAGTCAGCACCGCCCCCGCTCCCGTCATTACTCCCCCACAACCCGTCAGCGTGCCTGTGGCGGCTCCTAAAGCCCCGATTCCGGGCAGCGCCCCGGTCGGTCGGACTGTTCCCCTCACCACTCTGCAAAAAGCCGTCGCCCAGAATATGTCGGTTAGCCTACAGGTTCCCACCTTCCAAGTGGGCTACACTATCACCACCGACCCACTGGATCAACTCTATCAACAGCTAAAATCCAAGGGTGTCACCATGACGGCCCTGTTAGCAAAAGCAGTAGCCAACACCCTCGCTAAACATCCTATAGTTAATTCCAGCTATAGCGATGCAGGAATTCAATACCACGGGGCGATTAACGTGGCCGTAGCCGTAGCTATGCCCGATGGTGGCTTAATTACGCCGGTTTTGCGCTCTGCTAACCAGATGGATATCTATTCCCTCTCCCGCAGTTGGAAAGATTTAGTTGATCGCGCCCGCAGTAAACAACTGCAACCGGAAGAATACAATAGCGGTACTTTTACCATTTCTAATCTGGGAATGTTCGGAGTCGATCGCTTTACCGCTATCTTACCCCCCAACCAAGGCGCAATCCTGGCCGTGGGTGCTTCCCGTCCCCAAATCGTCGTCAATAAAGATGGTTTATTCGGAGTGCAAAAACAGATGACGGTTAATCTCACCAGTGACCACCGAGTCATCTACGGGGCCGATGCTGCCTCCTTTCTGCAAGACTTGGCTAAACTGATCGAAACTGAGGTGCAGTCCTTAACTATGTAATCAGAATCTAGACAGCAGGAGCCAAGGGAGTTTCTCTCTAGCTCCTGCTTTGTTGTCACTAAAAAAATGTAAAGAATTAGCTAAAATGGGTTTAACCTTATCTATCACCCGAAACTATCGCCCAAACAAGGCCAAAAAAAGTGTTAATCTCAGGGAACTTTAAGATATAAGCTAATATCGGTAAATTAACCCTCAATCTCGCCCTATATATTAAGCCTACACTAATTCGTATTCCCACGACCTAACGCCTACCCATAGGAAAAAATGATCACAGAGAATAGTCGCTTACGTTCAGAATTTTTAAATACACAGGTTATCACTCGCAATACAGGCAAAAAACTCGGCGTTGTTAAAGATATCCTAGTAGATATCGATCAACGAGAAGTGGTTGCCCTGGGACTCCGCGATAATATCCTCTCCTTGTCGGGAATGCCTCAATATATGTATTTATCGAGCATCAGTCAGACAGGAGACGTGGTTCTCGTTGAAGATGATAACGTCTTGGAATCCGTCGATATCGATGCTTATACTCCCTTAATCGGTAGTGAAGTGATCACGGAAACCGGCGAACCTTTAGGCAAAGTCCGCGATTATCAATTTGATCCCCTTAGTGGTCAATTACATTCCATTATCATCGCTTCCCTGGGATTGCCTCTTATCCCCGAACAATTGATCAGTACCTACGAAATTGCCATTGAAGAAGTGGTTAGCAGCGGTCCGAATCGCTTAATTGTCTTTGAAGGGGCCGAAGAACGTCTCACGCAGGTTAGTGTGGGGGTTTTGGAACGTTTGGGTATTGGTCGTCCCCCCTGGGAAAGAGAAGAGGAAGAAGCTTATTATACTCCCGCTGCTCGTCCAGAAAATCAGTTAGGTACGGGTATTCCCCTCCGCACCCCCGTGGAGGCCGCTAAACCCGTTGAAGAACGCTGGAGTGAGGATGAATGGGAAAAAGAACCCCTGCGTGCCACTCCCCCACCGCAAAAACGGGCCGAAGCTCGTTATTATGAGGAAGAATACGAGGAAGAAGAAGATAACTGGGGAGAAGCTCGCTCAGAACGCGCAGAAAGCTTTTCTCGTCCTCAGTACGACGATTACGAAGATAAGGCCGAGGATGATATGTGGGATGATGACGTGGAACCAGATTACAATCCCCCCCGCATCAATATCACCGAGAAGAAAAAGGAAAGAATCCCCGAATACGAAGACGGTTAATCTTTGGTCATCCCCCTATCCATTAGTTACATATTTCTTAACATAAAATTTGACAAAAAAAGAAAAGTGTGCTATGTGGCTCAAGGGGGTTCTCTGGGGGGACTGATTTGATCAGATAGTTTCCCAGTCTGGCTGATATTATTTAACCTTTAATCAAGGCTATCACTGGGCAACCAATCTTCTATCACCTGCGCGATAGTATAGGGACAAAACTCTGGAAAAATGCTAAGGATTAAACCCGTTTGTCTGGCGGCTTCTCGACGCGCTCTGGTGTATTCCTTATCCAAAATTTGCGCGGGATAACCGCGTAAACTGGGACTATCCTCTAATTTACGACGAATTTGCGATCGCCCATCATTGATGGAATCCAGCCAACTATCGGAGCGCCGTTGGGGTTGATATTGCCACTTGAGCAGATGAAGCAAAATTCGCTCCATTTGAGAACCAATCGCACTGCGTTCACTTTTCCCCAAATCCTCGATTTCCTCGATTAAATGCTCCCAGTCAATGGCATCCCAGCGTTGTTCCCGCAAAAGTTGAGCCGTATCCCGGGCCCAGAGAATTAAATCGCAATCGTAGGTGGTTGGCATAACCGGTTCCCTGTTTTTCAAGCTTTTCGGGTGGGATTGTGGGGTTAATTCTGTTAGGTTAACGATCCGGCGTTTTCTTAATGATAACTGATTACCGTTAACTTTGGATGATAGCAGTAGTTTACCTTACGATCGGATGTAGTGACTTGTTATGCCTC
>NZ_JASJFE010000639.1:0-1210 GCF_030067735.1 Microcystis sp. M53598_WE2
ACGGTAAAGTTGATCGAAAAGTCTTACCAATACCCGATAAAAACCCCTTATCGTTAACTCAAAATTATGTCGCTCCTCGAACTGCAATTGAAGAAGTTTTAGCAGAAATTTGGGCAGAAATTTTAGAAGTCGAACGAGTTGGGATTGAAGACGATTTCTTTCTGTTAGGTGGGCATTCTTTAAAAGCGATTCAACTGATTAGTAAAATCCGTCAAACCTTAGAAATTGAAATTTCTGTGCGCCAACTTTTTAATCACTCAACTATCAGCCAATTAACTCAAGTCATGATTGAATTAGTGGGTAATGAAGGTTTACTGAATGAAATTGCCGTAACAGTTCAAGAAATTTCTAGACTTTCACCAGAAGAAGTTCAAGCTTTATTATCTCAAAGCTGAACCTAAATGAATTAAACTTTCTATAGTGGACATTGATTTAAACTGAAGGAAAAAAATGACAAATCATCTCTTTGATTTAACAGGTAAAGTTGCAATTATCACGGGTGCTGCCCGAGGAATTGGTCGGGTATTAGCCCAAGGATTAGCACAAGCTGGAGCTAAGGTGGTAATTGGTGATATTAATCAAGTCGGTGCTGAACAAACGGTTCAACTGATTCAAGAAGCAGGAGGCGAAGCCATGGCAATTGAGACCGATGTTCGTCAACGTCAAGCTTGTCAGAATTTAATTAACCAGGCGGTTGCTCATTATGGTCAACTCGATATTATGGTCTGTAATGCAGGAGTTGAAATTCTCAAAAACACTGATGAATTAGAAGAATTTGAATGGGATCAGGTTATTAATGTTGACTTAAAAGGTTATTTTAATTGCGCTCAACTCGCAACCAAACAAATGATCAAACAAGGAACAGCAGGTTCAATTATTATGAATTCTTCTATCTGTGCTTTCGTTGCTGTTCCCAAATCTTCAGGAGCATATAGCGCCGCAAAAGGTGGTGTCAATCAATTAGTAAAATCCCTAGCGGTCGAATTAGCTAGTCACAAAATTCGAGTCAATGCTTTTGCACCGGGCTATATGAATAATATGATGGAAGGAACAGAAGGTTTACGTTCAACTTCCGATGAAATGGACGAATTATATACTAGAATTCCCATGAAACGAACCGGAGATTTAGAAGAGTTAATTGGTCCTGTCGTGTTTTTAGCATCCGAAGCTTCCTCTTATGTAACTGGAACAATTTTAATGGTAGATGGAG
>NZ_JASJFE010000618.1:0-5061 GCF_030067735.1 Microcystis sp. M53598_WE2
GGATACGGAGACCATCAGACCCCTACCCAATATTATCTCAAGACTAAAAGGTTTTCTGGTGGAGAAATCGACCCAATTGACATCCTCGCCGCCGGGGCCGGACGGTGATGACCGGCAATTCAAATAGCCTTAACTGATAAACTATGAATTGACTAATTTAGGGCTTTTAAGCGGTAAAAATGGCCCACAGGACCGGTTCCTTGACCGATAGGGAGGGAATGATCGAGGGCGTTAGTAACGTAATCCTTGGCTTTTTTCACCGCTATTTTCAGGTCATCACCCAAAGCGAGGTTAGCCGCGATCGCTGCCGATAGGGTACAACCAGTCCCGTGAGTATTATTGGTTTCGACGCTTCTGGTCTTAAAAGTTTCCCATTCCTCCCCATCAAAGTAGATATCAACCCCACGCAGCCGGCCTTTCATGCCGCCACCTTTCACTAATACTGGTGTGGCCGACTTCTGGAAAATAATTTCGGCGGCCGCTTTCATCGTCTCAAAATCATTGATCTCGATGCCACTTAAAAGCTGCGCCTCGTAACGATTAGGGGTAATAATCGAAGCCAGAGGAATTAAACTATCAAAAAGACTATCTACAGCCCGATCATCAATTAATTTGGCTCCTACCCGCGAAACCATAACCGGATCTACCACTAAACTGATTAAACGCCAGCGCTCGATCGCCTCGGCCACTGCTTCGATAATCTCGCTACTGAACAGCATTCCCGTCTTAACCGCTGACACAGACAGATCCCTGACCACGGCATCGATTTGGGCTGTCACCATTTCTGGACTTAGGGACTCGACGCGCTCGACCCCTAGGGTATTTTGGGCGGTAACGCAGGTAAGGGCGCTGGTGCCGTGAACTCGGTGGAAGGCGAAGGTTTTCAAATCAGCTTGAATTCCCGCGCCGCCACCACTATCGGAACCGGCGATGGTGAGGGCAATGGCAGTCATAGGAGGTTAGCGATCAAAAGGACGACGACGTTGCAAGAATTCGGGGATATCTAATCCCGCCGGTTTTGGTGGTTCGGGAGTCGGGGCCGGACTGGGTGCGGGGGCATTGATCACCACCTTGCTACTGGTGGGACGAGAGGGGGAATCGCCGGAAAAACCGGTGGCAATGACGGTAATTCTGACTTCTCCCTGCATTTTCTCGTCAATTACTGCCCCGAAGATGATATTAGCGTTGGGATCAACCACTTCATAGATAATTTCGGCGGCGGCATTGACTTCGTGTAGGGTGAGATCTTGACCGCCGGTGATGTTAAAGACTACGCCTTTCGCACCTTCGATCGAGGATTCCAGTAACGGCGAGGAAATAGCAGCGATCGCTCCTTCCTTCGCCCGAGATTTTCCGGAACCGATGCCGATGCCCATTAGGGCCGAACCCGCATCGGCCATCACTGCCCGCACATCGGCGAAATCCACATTCACCAGACCGGGGATAGTGATAATATCCGAGATCCCCTGTACCCCTTGGCGCAGCACATCATCAGCGACCCGAAAAGCCTCCTGTAGGGGAGTGTCGGCGGGTATCACCTGTAATAACTGGTTATTGGGGATAATAATCAGGGTATCGACCCGACTTTGTAAACCACCCACCCCTTCATCGGCCTGATTAGTGCGACGACGACCCTCGAAGGTAAAGGGACGAGTCACAACTCCCACGGTCAAACAGCCGATTTCTTTGGCAATTTCGGCCACAATTGGAGCAGCCCCCGTTCCCGTGCCGCCGCCCATCCCGGCGGTAATAAAGACTAGATCGGTTCCTTCCAATGCTTGGGCGATTTCATCCCGAGATTCTTCCGCCGCTTTCTGTCCGATCGCCGGATTGCCGCCCGCCCCTAGGCCGCGGGTTAATTTTGTCCCGATTTGTAACCTCTGGGGGGCGGAGGAGTGGGCTAGGGCTTGGGCATCGGTGTTAATTGCCCAAAATTCGATTCCGGTCACGCCGCTGGCGATCATGCGGTTAACGGCGTTACAGCCCCCACCGCCGACCCCGATCACCTTGATCTTGGCGACATTGCTCGGCACGATGCGATTACTACGACTTTCTTCTCGGGGTGTCATCTGTGATTCATGGGGACGAGTAAATAATACTCCAGCATTATTCTGAGAGTAATGATTATCTTCGCTCATAGCTGAACTGGCATAATCGTTACTGTTCAGATTGGGATAGGTGGGAACGATTTCATTAATCGATGTCATTGGAATTGGAACACTCTTAGTACAAGATTCTGTTATTGATTTGATGAATTAGAGATGCAATGTTAACACTATCACTAATATTATGTCGGTTCCAGTATCTACATTATCAGTTTCTGGTTCAGAAAATCATAATTTGGGGTTTTTGGCAATACATAAAGGGAATAATTGCGGTTATTTGCTGATCAATTCCAGTTAATCCCTACCAGTTGCCGTTACTTTGGCAACGATAGGGGCTGGCTGCGGTTTTAATTCTACAGTGGGAGCATCGGGATTGCTCAGGTCAATGTAGAGAATTCTCGCTAGAGGTATCTTGGATGACAATTGCCGCGATTGTACGAGAGCGGTTAATTTTTCGGGCAATCTATCTTTATAAAAACCTAAATAGACCTGTCCCAGTTCAGTTTTTAGTACAAGATTACTAGGATTGCGCCAATCGATGGCGGTAACTTTAATCGATAAGTTATCAATTAAGGGATAAATTTTTTGCCACTGTTGTTGATGTTGTCGGTCGTAACCAAGCACTTCTAGGCTAGGTAATTGGGTTTTGGGCAGAGTTCGACCATAATAGTTTTGAGGAATTATCGTTCCGGTGGCATCTAAAAAACCTTGCTGTTGATGAGAACGCCAACGGGCAACAGGTTTTCTTTCTTGAATAGAAACAATCACTTTCGGGGGTAATAATTGCCGCTCGATCTTAACGTCGGCAATAGCGGGAATAGCTGCTAATTTTTCTCGCAATCGATGGGTAGGTAATTCCCAGAGAGACAGAGGATAGCTTAATTTTAGCCAAGCACGAATCGACTCGGACGACATTAATTCCGTGCCTGCGATTTCCACCTGTCCGGCCTTGGTAATTGTCCAATAGGGCGAAGTCATCCCCCAAGCTAATCCCGTCGCTAAACCACTAACCACCAGAAAGCGACCCAGGGCTTGCCACACCTTTGATCGCCTTTGGTGGCGCAGGTTTTGTCGTTTTTGTTCCAGGGAGAGGGAAGAAAGGATTTGATCACTCATAGGGAAAATCTCGGGCAGTTTTGCTGTTATCTTAGGTCGCAAGGTGGGCTGCTGGCAACTCGATCGCTACTCAAATAACCAGTTTGACAAAGAAAGAGATAATAAATGTTATAACAGTAGTAGTCTACAGGCGTTCTTTTGTCTGTCTCCAGGAAACCTAAACGCTCCTTTTTGCCAAGATATTTCGACGGTCAGCCAGAAAGAGCGTTCTGGCAAGAACAGCCTAATTTATCCGAAAATTACCTATGGTTATCAACAAACGCGGACTTGTTCTCGGTGCTACAGCAGTGGTCCTGTCTACCGTCGCCGTCACGGGGGCGGGATTCCGTCTCTCCCAAAGTCAAGCTTTTTTTCAGGAAAGTCCCAAGGAAACCGTTGATGAGGTTTGGCAGATCATCAACCGCACTTATTTAGATGGCACTTTTAATCAATCGGACTGGAACGCCATCCGCAGTCAGTATTTAAATCGTTCCTACAAAAATCAAGAGGAAGCATACACCGCTATCCGCGAGATGTTAAAAACTCTCAATGATCCCTATACCCGTTTTATGGATCCCAAAGAGTTTAACAATATGAAGATCGATACATCGGGAGAATTGACCGGGGTAGGGATTCAACTGACCAAAGATGAGAAAACTAAGCAGTTAGTCGTGGTTTCACCCATTGAAGATACTCCCGCTTCTAAAGCTGGTGTGCTGCCCAAAGATGTGATTATCTCTATCGATGGTAAATCTACCGAAGGTATGGAACTGGAGCAAGCGGTGAGCATGATCCGCGGCAAAGTGGGGACAAGTGTTAAGATCACCATTCAACGGGGTGAGGAGAAGAAAGAATTGACTCTTACCCGGGCGAAAATTGAAATTCACCCGGTGCGGGCCCGCACGGAAAACACCCCGATCGGTAAAATTGGTTATATCCGTCTCAATCAATTTAGCGCCCAAGCTAGTGGCGATATGAGTCAAGCGATTCGCGAATTGGAAACCGAAGAGGTGAAGGGTTATATTCTCGATCTGCGTTCTAACCCCGGCGGTTTACTCTACGCCAGCATCGAAATCGCTCGGATGTGGATACCCGATGGTTTAATTGTCTCTACGGTCGATCGCAAAGGGGTGACGGAACGTCAACGGGCCAACAATCAAGCTTTGACTAATAAACCTCTAGTTGTCCTCGTCGATGGTGGTTCCGCCAGTGCTAGTGAAATTCTCTCCGGAGCTTTACAGGATCATGATCGGGCGGTTATTGTCGGTACGAAAACCTTTGGTAAGGGATTAGTGCAATCGGTACGCAATCTCAGTGACGGTTCGGGATTAGCGGTGACGATTGCCAAGTATCTTACCCCCAAAGGACGCGACATCAATAAAGATGGTATTCATCCTGATGTGGAGTCGGAACTGAGCGAGGAAGATCGCAAAAATCTTCAACAGGAACGGGATCAGGTGGGAACCTTCCAGGATCCTCAATTCAAGAAGGGTTTTGAAATCTTGGAAAAAGAAATCACTGAAGGCAAGAAAACGCCCACCAATACCGCTAAACAATAGGTTGACATTTGCCCGCTCGAATTAAACCCACCCGACGGGCGATCGCTTCTCCCCGCTCGGCAAAAGGACCCCAGTATTGACCATTGACTGGGGTTTTTCCGTTTTCTAGGGCTATAATCTGACAAATTCCCGTATTTTCCTGGACAATGTACCAGTTTTGTCGGCTATTATCCATAGATTTTTCTCCTTATACCCCAAACCCTAGGGTTGATTCATAGTAGGGTTGATTCATGAATCAACCCTACCCCAAACCCCAAACCCCAAACCCCAAACCCCAAACCCCAAACCCCAAACCTCAAACC
>NZ_JASJFE010000717.1:0-1272 GCF_030067735.1 Microcystis sp. M53598_WE2
TCAGAGCTAATCGTCAACTTGAACTTCGAGTCGTTTCCGAACTAACCAAAATCTATCCAATTACCGATATTTACTTTGAGTACATTAAAGCCGATATTGATCTAACTTCTGGTAGAAAAGGAGCTAAGTCTGGAAAAGGTTTCTCGTCGGTTATGGTCGGACAAAAATGGGCTATTGAGCAACTGTCTCAATTGGCAACAGTCCATACTCGCTTTGGTTGGCAAACCTCTAATCTCAGAAAGTATTTGCGACTAGAAAAGTCCAAAAATAAAGCAGAACAATCACCAGAAAGTCATGCTAACGATGGAATTGCTCTTGCCTGTTTTCAGTTTTTAGATTATTGGCCATTTCACAATTCTAATGGTCATGGATATGATTGGAAGGGTTCTGTTAAAGTAACAAACGCTCCCTTTGCTGTCATCAAACGTCCTCCTATTAGTCGTCGTCAACTTCACCTGATGGTTTTTTCTAAAGGTGGTAAACGACGTAAATATGGTGGCTCTACCACAAGACATGGGTTCCGTAAAGGAGATTTAGTTTCTTCTCCCAAAGGGATTGGTTATGTAAGTGGAGATACCGAAAAACAGCTATCTGTAAGCGATACCAATGGTCAACGATTGGGACAGATAGCTGTTAGTAAGATTCAGTTAATTCGTCGTTCTAACGGTTTAATTGTTTCTCGCTAACTTATGTAAAGCCGCCCTCCGCTATCGCTAAAGGGCGGGGTTTCAGACCCAGTTTTTCGATGACCGGGCCGGCTGAAATTAGCCGCTTTTTATTCAAGAGAAAAGAGCCGATATGGAAATGTGGTTGTTATTAGGGATTCTGGGCGGTTTCACCTATTTTATCGTCAAGCGTAGCGTGGCCAAAATCACGACAACACCAATTTGGTTAATTTGGTTAGTCCTGATGACTCCGGCTCTAATTTGGACCGGCTGGACGTTAATCTATGGAGAGGATACCCCCATGCCGGCATTTTTGCTGATCGGTCCTTTTGTGATCTGCCCTTTTTTGTATTGGTGGCTAGTACAAATGGGTCGGGTTACTCCCCAAGAAAGCCCCCCATCACCAGCGGAAACAGCGAATTTAGTCCTAGAAAATATTGATAATCCTGCACCTAAAAGTGATTTAAAACCGATCACTGCTGAAGAGGAAAAATCCCTACGAGATTGTTTTCCTTGGGGGATTTATTATCTGCAAAATATCGATTATCATCCCCAAGCAATTCTCTGTCGGGGCAAATTGCGAGCGGTTCCCGAAGAAGCTTATCAA
>NZ_JASJFE010000874.1:0-6452 GCF_030067735.1 Microcystis sp. M53598_WE2
CAGTCAATGAAAATCTTGATTTTTTCCTACCATTTCGTGAGAAATTGCTCCAGAAACCAGGCATAATTATTTTCCGATTAGAACCGGAATTAACAGAAATAGAAATGCGGTTAATTTATGCTTTTATTTCTCGCATTTTTGGACTGCTAAACCACCGCTATGGCTATTTTTTTGATGTAATCGATCGAGGAATGGATTACACTAAAAAAGCTATACCCGTTTCGATGACGAATGCAGAAACTGGCTATCATACCGATAGTACAGCCAAAAACTACTTCCCTGATTTTGTTGGCTTACTGTGTCTTGCTGCCGCGGATGAGGGAGGAGATTCCCTGGTAGTAAACGCCGCCAATTTGTATCAATATTTCCAGCAAAACCATACAGACCTAGTTCCCTATCTTTACGAACCTTTGGCGCGGGATGTGATTACACCTGGAGAGATTAATTCTCAAGAAGCTATTCAAAATAATAATTTCCCCTTATTCTCAACAGATTCTCGGGGTCTGGTTTTTCGTTATATGCGGTACTGGATTGAAGTCGCTTACTCCAAACTGGAAATAGCGCAACCGGAAGCTATCACAAAAACACTCGACATCATCGACGACTTTTTTTCAAAACCAGAAAATACAGTCCGCTTCAAAATGGAAAAAGGTGATGTATTTTACGTTAATAATCGCTTTTTATGCCACAATAGAACCGCTTTTAAAAATTCAGGAAAACCTCGACAGATGGTGCGTAGTTGGATTAACCTTTAAACAAAATATGTCCAAGGGAGAAAGTAAACCGGTCAAGGTACCGAGTACAATGACCTCAGCTTCCTTGTCATCCCTTCAGGGGTTCAAACTCACCTTAAAAAACTTTCGGTCGGCCTAAAGTAGTGATATAGATAACTGCTTCATCGGAGGGAATTCCTAACACTTCATTAACTTGATCATCAAAAAAACCACCGATACCACTAACCCCTAACCCCAGATGAATAGCCGCTAAATTTAATCTCTGTCCCAAATGGCCCGCATCTGCATGAAGATAACGATAAACTCGATCGCCATATTTAGCCACTGCTTTTGACAGATCCGCCGTATGAAAAACCACAGCGGCCGCATCCCGTCCCAAATCCTGACCTAAACAGAGATAATGTAACTCTTGCCGGAAATTTTTAAAGCGAATTTGCCGCAATTCTTGGGCTTTAGGAGCATAATAATAACAGCCTTCCTCTAATCCAGTTACTGCCGAAACAGCGATAAAAGTTTCCAATAAATCTAGATCGAAATAATCGGGATTGGGATCGAGATTTTGGCCGGCATAATCTTGGGGTTGATAGGTGAAATGCAGCAGCGCTCGCAATTCGTCTAAACTGAGACTGGCGCCACTATAAGCGCGGGTAGATCTGCGTTTAAGAATCGTACTTTCCAGATCGATTAAATCTTCCCCCCAATTGACGGGACGGGATGTCACGGAAACTTTTAGACAAAAAGGAAAATTATATTTATCTTCCCAATTAGAGGGGGTAACAGTTGCTTCTATCTTCTCATCTGTAGCTATGATAGTGGCTCGGTGTAGGGAGTTTAATAATTCTCCCTCGGGAATTTCGGGATAAAGAGTCGTGGTTGCCGAAGGGAGTGCCGTGGTACTATGGGGGAGATTTTGCCGGATATTGAGCAGATCTGCCAAAGGAATCACCGTCATGACACTTTCTTTCTCGGAATCAAGATAAAGTAATTCATTCATCTGACTATCGTTAAAACCACCGATTAAATGGGCCCGATAGTCATTAATCGAGGCTGATAGCTCAATATTGCCCAATAAATGCCCTGTATCGAGGAAAATACGCCGATAAGCTCGATCCTCGTAGCGCCAAGCAGACCGATAAAAAATGGCACTGGTAACTAAAGCGATATCGGTATTTTCTAAAACAGGATTCCAGAAACAAGCAGATTGTAGGTTCGTCCAGACATCACTTTCCCAGAATAAAAGCAGCGAGTGACTTTGACCTTGATAACTGTAGAGACCGGCGGGTAAAAATTCCGTGCCACGGGAGATCAGATAGACCTCGGCGGGGTATAATCCACCAGCAGAGGGTGCGGAACGTAGGTACAAGGGACTCCCCATAGTGGCGATTTTGGCAGTTAACCCATAGCTACAGCCCAAAATTCGCGATATACGTCGCCAAAAGTCTCCTTTTTGGGGAACCGTTTGACGGGAGAGGTAGGGTTTGAGATCGAACGTCTGACAGATTTTGTATTCTTTGAAGGGATGGGGTTGTTGACTCCAATCAAGACCTTTACTTTTTGAGGCGATCGTCTGGGGGTCGTATTTGGTACGCTCGTGGTAGTATTGGGCGATCGAGATTGGCTGATCTGGCATGATAAAGATAGGCTGTCTAAGCTTTACTTTTTAGTGTAATATCGATGACCCCCAAAAAATCAACCAGCCAGAGAGTCGATCGGCTAAAAGTAAAGATAATTACAAATTTCACCTACATAAAATCTATGGAAATTATCGCTGTTTTACTGGGAGTTTTCGGTTTAGGGACAGGTGCGGGTTTATTAGTCATCCGTAACTATTACCACATCTGTCAACCGAGTGAAGTCTTAATTTTTGCCGGTAGTCGTCGTCCCACGGCCACGGGCAAAACCATCGGTTATCGTTTGGTAAAAGGGGGCAGCAGTATTCGTTTACCTATGCTAGAACAAGTGTATCGAATGGACCTGACCAACATGATCATCGATCTCAGGGTGGTTAATGCCTATTCTAAGGGCGGTGTGCCGTTGATCGTCACCGGGGTGGCGAATATTAAAATTGCCGGGGAAGAACCGATTATTCACAATGCGATCGAGCGTTTATTGGGCAAGAAACGCAAGGAAATTGAACAATTGGCTAAAGAAACCCTAGAGGGCAATTTGCGCGGTGTCTTGGCCAATTTAACCCCAGAACAAGCGAACTCCGATCAGATCGCTTTTGCCAAAAGTCTCCTGGAAGAAGCGGAACAGGATCTGGAAAAATTGGGTTTAGTTTTGGATAGTTTGCAGATCCAGAATATCTCCGATGAGGTGCGTTATCTCGATTCGATCGGACGGAAGCAAAAAGCCGAATTACAGAGAGATGCCCGGATAGCAGAAGCAAAAGCCCGAAAAACATCGATTATCAAGGATTCCGAGAATCTACGCCTAACCGCTTTGCGTCGTATCCAAAAAGATTTAGAAATAGCCAAAGCTGACGCAGAAAAACGGGTGCGCGACACTCAAACTAAGCGCGGCGCCATGATTGCCGAGGTAGAATCGGTGGTTATGTCCGATTTAGCTAAAGTACAGGCAGAAGTGGCGGTACAAACTGCCCGAATTAAGCAGGTGAAACAGCAATTACAGGCAGATGTGATCGCCCCTGCGGCCGCGGAATGTCAACAAGCGATCGCCAAAGCCCGGGGGGAAGCGGCCAAAATTATCGAACAGGGGAAAGCGCAAGCGGAAGGAACCAAAAAACTGGCGGCATCTTGGCAAGGAGCGGGAAATAACGCTAAAAACATCTTTTTATACCAAAAATTGGAGTTATTGCTGAAATTAATGGTCGCTAGTGTCCCAGAAGTGCAGGTGCAAACGGTGACGGTAGTGGACGGAGGTGATGGTAATCTTGTCCCGAAAATGACTGCCTTTGCTGAACAATTGCGTCAAGCTACCGGAGTGGATCTGGTACAAATTGCTAATCGCCTAGCACAAACCGAGCCATCTGTCAAGGGTAAAGAGACAAATTTTGATTTTAAACAATTGCCCTCTTGAATCAGTTATCAGTGATCAGTTATCAGTTATCAGTAGGAGGATAGAGTATTAAGTGAGCAGTATTAAATGGCAGTAAAAGTCCTGTCTGTTCACTGATTACTGATTACTGATTACTGATTATCGTCCACTAGAATGTTAATCAAGTTTGGAGACCACCGCCATGGATGACTTAATTAATGCTCCCTCCCCTTCTCCCCAAGACCTAGAAATGACGCGGACTCCCCCCTGGGGAACGGTGACGGTATTGGAGGAAGGCCCCCGGTATCGCATCAATCGCATTGTCATTAAACCCGGCCATCAGATGAGTACCCAAATGCACTACCATCGCAGTGAACACTGGATTGTCGTCTCCGGCACAGCGCGGGTAATCTGTGATGAAAAAGAAACTCTCCTCAAACAAAAAGAATCTACATACGTTCCCATGAATACCCGTCATCGGGTGGAAAACCCCGGTTCTATTCCTTTGGTGATGATCGAGGTGCAAAATGGCGAATATTTAGGAGATGATGATATTCACCGTTTTGATGATCGAGAATAGGACAGTTTTCTTCCGTATATACTGTAGTTATTTGCCAAAATCTCGATCGTGGATAAAAAAATTATCCTAGTTACAGGGGCCGCCCGTTCTGGGAAAAGTGAATGGGCCGAATATTTAGCCAAAATCAGCCAAAAACCCGTTATTTATATCGCCACCTCCTCGGTGGATGAAAAAGATCAAGAATGGTGCGATCGCATTGAAAGACACCGGCAGCGACGTTCCCCCCAATGGCAAACCCAAGAAATTCCCCGACAATTAAGCGAAACTATTGATAATAGCCCATTTACTCACTGTTTATTGATCGATTCCCTCGGTACTTGGGTAGCCAATTGTTTAGAAATGTCGGCAGCCGAATGGTTAGAAATTAGCGATCGATTCTTGTCTTCCCTCAAAAACGCGGCGGTTGATGTTATTCTGGTAGCGGAAGAAACTGGTTGGGGTGTGGTTCCCGCTTATCCCCTCGGTCGTCTGTTTCGCGATCGTTTAGGCGATCTCTGTCGTAGAATTGGCACAATAGCAGACGCGGTTTATCTAGTTACCGGGGGTCATGCTCTTAATTTAAGTCAATTGGGTCAGTCTTTGTCGATAATTGGGCAATAGAGAAGTTGAGCAACGATTATCAGCGTCAAGTGATTGATTTTTATGCCCTTCGTCACGATTACGATAACGATTTTACGGAAGCTCGCGCCCTTAAATTAGTAAATTATCTCTATTTACAAAAAAGCCAATCTGTGCTTGACGTGGCAACGGGAACGGGATTTATAGCGGTCGCAATTGCCCCAAAAGTAAAAAGTGTCATCGGGGTTGATTTCACGCCAGAAATGATTGCCAGAGCCGAAAAAAAGCTAGAAGCATTAAATATCGAGAATATTGACCTAATTAACGCCGATATAGCTGCCATTGACTTTGCCGAGTCTAGTTTCGATCTGATTACCTGTTCTCTGGCGATTGCACTTTTCCCCGATATCCCGCAAGTGCTGGCAAAATGGTATCAATGGTTAAAAAAAGGCGGTTCGATCGCCTATCGGCTGCCGAAATTGCGACTCTAGTGAACAATTATCGCCGAGAAATCGAGAAAAATGCCACCGATCAGGGGGTATGGCAAGATGCAACCACCTTTTTTATCACTGCTAGTAAAAGTTAGAAAAAGATCATGAGTCAAGTTAAAACCATCTCCGGACGAGCTTTACCCTTGCGAGGCAACGATATTGACACCGATCGCATTATTCCGGCTCGTTTTTTGCGTTGTATCACCTTTGAAGGTTTAGGAGAACAAGTGTTCGCCGATGATCGAGCGGCTTTACAGGGGAGTCATCCTTTCGATCTACCCCAGTACCAAGGAGCGAAAATTCTGGTAGTTAATGGTAATTTTGGTTGTGGCTCTTCTCGGGAACACGCACCGCAAGCGATTTTACGTTGGGGAATTCAAGCAATTATCGGGGAAAGTTTCGCCGAAATATTTTTTGGCAATTGTATCGCTAATGGGGTTCCCTGTGTCACTGCCGAGGCTAAAACCATCACCCATTTACAGGATTTAATTGCCGCTAATCCCGAAATTCCCGTCGATCTTTCCTTGACAACCATGACAGTGGAATGGGGGGATTTTGTCGCTACCGTGTCTATGAATGAAGGTTCCCGACAGATGTTAATAGAAGGGGGTTGGGATACCTGCGGACAGCTGTTACAAAATCTCGATCTGATTCAATCTACCGCCCAAAAGTTACCCTATTTAAGTTTCGTCTAGGGAAACAATCTAGGCTGAGGGTGCGTTAGTAATAGATTAACGTACCCCGGCAGGGATTTTGTTGGAGATGCAGCAGCTGTAAATATTAAAAAATCTGCCCTATGACTAATTCTGATAATAATCTCCAAAATATCCAAGAACCGATTTTAAACGCTCCCGAAGATGTGCGAAAAATCATCGATCGCGTTTTAAAATTGGAAAGAGATAAGTTATACCAGCGCAATCCTCGCAATATCAATGATGATGTTTTAACGATTATTAAAGAAGTCATTCAATAATCAGTTATCAGTTATCGGTTCACTGTTTACTGTTCTTACTGTTCACTGTTCACTGTTCACTGAAAAAACTTCCCCATCATCCCCTCTATATAAATATGAAACTACTATCAATAAAGTTA
>NZ_JASJFE010000030.1:0-5583 GCF_030067735.1 Microcystis sp. M53598_WE2
ACTTCTTCGCTTGTTTTTCTGTAATTGGTAATTCGCCCAAAATACTTTTTACTTTTCTTGTCCGACCGGCTGTTTCTCCTGTGCTTGTTTTGACAAAAAAATACCGATTTCTGGGTTGACATACTGAATCATTAAATCTCTAACAGTCTCTTCTATCTCTGCCAAGTTATTAAATTTCTCAACTTGGGATTGTTCATAAAGACATTGCCCTAACTCTTGACATAACTCTTTAATTCTTTTTTCATTTTCTGATAACATTGGACTGTTCCTCCCATCGAGATATATTCTGAATCGTAAGTTATAACTATTATAATCTCATTTCTCTTTGTGATCAGGTTCAAGATTTTCTAGTTTTTGACTGCTATAAGCATTAATACTCATTGCACAAGTGAGATGCTCCCGAGTTTTTGATTGTGAACAATGCTCTTTTGTTTGTGATAGAGACTTGAACGCTAGTCTCAATCTAGCTTCTTTGGCGGTGAGTTCCACCGTGTCAGCCTGGGGAGTAGATAGTGCCGACACTGCTACCTTGAAGCAGGAAATTAGCTTCAAATTTGCTCATGAGTAGATTTGAGTAAGTTTAATAGAACGGCGAACTTTGATCAGGGATGATTGAATAGGCCGCAAGCTTGTTAGAGTATTGAGAGTAATTTTGAGCGAGCGATGATACTACAGCCTTTTCTTTCTTCCGCTTGGAGTTTTAACATTTCCCTGTTAGCCTCGGCAGCTACAGCCGAAACTGCCGATAGTGCCTTAGTTTTAGCCTGCGTGCTGCTGAGTTTGACCGTTATTTATTTCGCCTGTAAACTGGGGGGAGAAATATGCGTCCGATTCAACTTGCCCCCCGTGTTAGGAGAATTAGTCGGTGGCGTGATTATCGGGGTTTCTGCCCTAAAATTACTGGTTTTTCCGGAAGGAGGGGCGGGATTCGAGGATTCTCTCCTCATTCATTTCCTACAATCCACTTCTCCCCTCACCCCGGAGGAATCTCCCGCCGTTTTTAGTGCTGCCAGTGAGGTGATTTCCGTCCTCTCGGAATTGGGGGTAATTATCCTGCTGTTCGAGATTGGTTTAGAGTCAGACTTGCAGGAATTAATTCGCGTCGGTCCACAGGCAGCTGCTGTCGCAGTGGTAGGGGTTGCGGTTCCCTTTTTGGTGGGTACTTTGGGTTTAATCTATATCTTTCATCTGGCCACCATTCCCGCTATTTTTGCCGGGGCAGCTTTAACCGCTACCAGTATCGGCATTACCGCCAAGGTTTTAGCAGAAATAGGGCAGTTATCGGCGAAAGAAGGTCAAATTATCATCGGGGCTGCGGTTCTCGATGATATTCTCGGTATTATCGTCCTCGCTGTCGTTGCTTCTTTGGTGAAGACTGGAGAAGTGCAAATTAGCAAAGTAATTTATCTAGTTATTAGTTCTAGCGCTTTTGTAATCGGGGCGATCCTGATCGGTCGTTTTTTAAGCCCCTTTTACGTTCAATTAGTTAATAGCATGAAAACTAGGGGACAATTGCTCTTAGTTTCCCTGATTTTCGCCTTTATTCTTGCTTATATTGCCCAAGTTATCCAATTAGAAGCGATTCTCGGTTCCTTTGCTGCGGGCCTGGTCCTCGGGGAAACGGAAAAGCGATCGGAATTGGCAGAACAAGTGTTCCCGATCGCCGATTTATTTGTACCGATATTTTTCGTCTGTGTGGGGGCAAAAACCGATTTAAGTGTCCTTAATCCCGCTATTCCCACTAATCGAGAAGGATTAGTCTTGGCCGCTTTCTTAATTGTCGTCGCTATTTTGGGTAAAGTGGTGACGGGGTTAGCCGTTTTCAGCAAGGAAAAACTCAATCGCTTGGCGATCGGAGTTGGCATGATTCCCCGGGGTGAAGTGGGTTTAGTCTTTGCCGGAGTCGGGGCTGCTAGTGGCGCTTTATCCCCCGCTGCCGATGCGGCCGTTATTATGATGGTGATCTTGACTACCTTTATCGCTCCGCCCCTGTTAAGGTTAGTATTTAAAGAACCCACCACCAGTCCTCAATCAGTGAGCAGTGAGCAGTGAGTTAGGAGCTAGAGGATAGGGAGATAGGGAGATAGGGTAATTTCAACTAAAACCCCAAAACCCCAACACCCCAACAACCAATCCCTGATAACTGATCAGAAACATAGCAGACCATGCCAACGTCCCATAAGCTTGTTTTTATTGATAGTCATTCTCAGAGCATTAACGGAGCTATGGATGGCCAAAAATCGACAAAATTGTCCATTTTTACCGAAAAAAGGTAATTGATAACTGAGCAACGGGAGCATCGATCGTGAGATTTCATTGGTTATTCCTAAGCGCATTAACTTGGTTGCTGGTGGCAGCCCCTGCTTGGGCAGGCAAGCTCGTCTTTTGGCGATTCGACACCAATGAGAATCGTCTGGTGTTCACCACCGACAATCGAGTGCAACCGCGAGCGCAAATGATCACTAACCCCACCAGGATCGTGATCGATCTGCCCGGGATCAAGTTAGGGCAACCCAATATTAACCGGCCTATTGGCAATATCGTCAGAAGTGTCCGTATCGGTCAATTTGATGCGGAAACTACCCGTTTAGTGATTGAATTGGCCCCAGGCTACACCTTTGATCCTCAACAGGTAAAAATTCGCGGAATTTCGCCCACCCAATGGACAGTGGAATTGCCAGAACCCCAACCAATTAGGGAGGAAACGCAACCACCCGTCACCCCTGACCCCACACCTCCCCCCGATCGCGGTTCCACCCGTCCCACTCCCCCACCTCCAGTTAGCCAGACGGACAACAACGATGATTTTCAGGTAACTCGCAATGGTCTTTTTGTCCGTTTAGAGCAAAATGGTGATGAGCGATCGATCCGCAGTCAACGCAGCCGGGACGGCAAAAAAATCGAATTTGAATTACCCGGGGCCACTTTACCCAGTAGTCTCACCGGTCAAACTATCCCCGTCAATCGCTATGGGGTCGGCGATATTCAATTCAGTCAGACTGCCAATCAACGGGCTAAGATTTCCCTAAGTGTTAATAAAGATAGTCCCGATTGGCAAGCTCTCTATAGTCGTTTTGGTGGTTTGGTTTTACTGCCTAGGGGTGGTCTGGGTTCCGTGGATAATATCTCCTCTCCCCCCCCCACTAGCGCCACTAATCCCAATCCTCGCCCCAACAATCCCCCCCCGAAAACTGCCAATAATCCCCCTTCGAGCAATCGTTTGGCCACGATCTCCTCGATCGATCTGGCGGGTAATAACGATCGCCTCTTAATTCGCGCGGATTTACCCCTGAAAGCTAACGGCATTGTTAACCGGGATGGTGTCTATGAACTACGCATCGAAAATGCTAAGTTAGCCGAGTCTTTTCGCGGTCCGCGCTTCGGCCGCTATAGTCCTATCTATCAATTGCGGGTACGTCAGGAAAGCGCCAATAAGGTGCTGATTTTGGTACAGACGGCCGTGGGTTTTCAACTGGGACAATTAACTCAATCGGACAGTCAAACCCTAGCCCTAGAATTGCTTTCCTCCCGCAATTCTAGCCCCCTTTCTCAGGTTCCTGACTCCACTACTATCCCTGTTCCTTTACCCCCCAATACGGGGCAATTTAACCCACCGCCGCGCCCTTCTAACCCCACTCCTAATCCCCCCCAACAACGCAATAGCCGCTTTCTAGTGGTGATCGATCCGGGCCACGGTGGTAAGGATCCGGGGGCGATCGGAATTGGTGGCCTTCAGGAAAAAAACGTAATTCTGCCCATTTCCCTAGAAGTTACCCGCATTCTGCAACAACAGGGCATCGATGTGCGTCTCACCAGAGATAGTGATTTTTTTGTCACCCTGCAAGGTCGCACGGATCTGGCTAACCGGATCGATGCCGATCTATTTGTCAGTATCCACGCTAACTCTATGGGTAAAGCACGACCGGATGTCAATGGCCTAGAGGTGTATTACTTCGGTGATCGCCGTTTGTCGGATACCATCCATCGCAATATTGTCCGCAGTGTCGATATGCGCGATCGGGGGGTGCGTCGGGCCCGTTTCTATGTGCTGAGAACCTCCAGAATGCCCTCTACCCTCGTGGAAGTGGGTTTCGTTACCGGCGCTGAGGATGCTGCTAAATTAGCCAATGTCAACTTTCAACGACAAATGGCGGCGGCGATCGCTGGGGGGATTATTGAATATATTCAACGAAATCTCCGTTAATGATTAAATGATTGGAGCATTAGTTTACTGATCAAAAAATCCGTGTTTTAATATCATCAAATAAAGCTATTTTAGATCAGCGTTTTCCTCGATATTATCTATGAGAGAATCACAACTTAGTCCGATTGGTGTGTTTGATAGTGGCGTGGGTGGACTGACCGTTTTAAGGGAGTTGTATCGACAACTGCCCCAAGAATCGATTCTCTATTTCGCTGATACCGCTAGACTTCCCTACGGAACCCGTTCTAAAGGGGAAATTATCGAATTTGTCCTGGAAATTCTCACTTGGATGAGCGAGCGCCGGGTGAAAATGGTGATTATGGCTTGTAATACCAGTTCCGCCTTGGCTTTAGAAGAAGTACAGGCCGAATTTAAAGATTTACCAATTTTGGGGGTAATTTTACCCGGGGCAAAAACTGCCGTGCAAAAAGGAAAGCGCATTGGGGTGATTTCTACTCCCGCTACGGCTAAAAGTAATGCCTATAAACAAGCGATTCAAGAAATCGATCCTACTGCCCAAGTTTGGCAAATTCCCTGTCCTGAATTTGTCCCTTTGATCGAGGCTAACCGCATTTTTGACCCCTACACCACGCAAGTGGCCAGGGAATATCTTCAGCCTTTACTCGCAGAAAATATTGATACTCTGGTCTATGGTTGTACCCATTATCGCCATCTTTCCCCGGTTTTACGTCGTCTTTTACCTAGTTCCGTGCGCTTGGTAGATCCCGCCGCTTCCGTTGTCCGAGCGGCGGAAAAAGAGCTAGAATTATTAGGTCTAAAAAATCCCGAAACACCCCTACCTACTAACTTCGCAGTTAGCGGTGATCCTGACACTTTTGCTCGTTTATCTCGTCAATGGCTCGGTTTTTCTCCCAGGGTAGAAAAGGTTTATCTGCAATGTCGGGTGAAGACCCTCGGTTTTACCGATGGGATGAAACAAAGGCCAGTATAGAACAGCGAACCACAGCTAAAAATAATTGTCTAGTCTCAAGAGCGAAATCTCGAATGACTTCTGACATTGTTAATGGCATTCTAGTTGCGTATTCCGAAGTGCGCTTGCTCTTCTTTTGGGGTCATTAGCCTTGGCAGTCTTTTTTCCTTTAAAGGTCTGGAAGTACTCACGAAAAATAGCTACCATATAAGTATAGCGGCTAGGGTAAACAACCGCTTGAAAAACCCCTGTAGTCTAATCACTACGCTATCTGCACCTTGACAATCAAAGATATGGGGTTCTACCTAGGGTTTGCGGCAAAAAGTTTTTCCTGGGGGCAGGGTGTGGGGTGTGGGGTGTAGGGTGTAGGGTTTTACCGATTTTGAGGTAGTCAGTTACCTAATTTTCAGGGAAAAAGTCCAGGAATTTTACCCCCGATCCCTCCAAT
>NZ_JASJFE010000547.1:0-2124 GCF_030067735.1 Microcystis sp. M53598_WE2
CTTCGCCCCTACAGGACGCGGGCCGATGAAGACGCAAGGTTTTGAACCACGATTCTCTCAAAATCTTGCACCTGTGAGAGCAAAACAGGACAATAAAACCCTTACCTCGTCTATATTTCACATTTATTCAGCAAACCCTAAATAGAAACATGGACTAAAAATAAACCCCCCTCAACTGGCTAATTGAAGGGGCATTTATTGTATTTTTGGTGAGCAATTTAGCCTACTTTTGTGGTTTCTTTTTCGGCTGATTTGGATGGCTTCAGTTTGCGTTTGAGGGTTGAACCTACTCCCAGAGTACCGAGGACTCCAAGACCAAAGAGGGAGGCGGGTTCAGGTACTTGTTGTGCTGTTTGTGCTGTCCCAAAAGTTACGGGTAAAGATACTGAAGCTACAACCTCGGTGAAACTAGGTGAAGCGATTGAACCTTCAAAATTCACAAGCTGAAAAGTGAAGAAGTCAAGGAAAGTACCGATTTCATACCACCTGTTGCCGAACGGATTTCCTGAGTTCTGAAACCTTACTGTGGCCTGGTCAAAACTAGAAACGTTTGTATTAAAAGTTAACGTTGAAGATGTGGCATTAACCAAAAATTGCCCTGTTCCGATGATAGAGCCACTAGGAATGACGACGACAGTATCTAAAGTAAAAGGATTACCATTAACTGTCAAGGTAAGGTTAACGTTGGTAAAGGGATTGGGAGTACCAGTTGAATCGATAGTATAGCTACCTATTGGCACATCTACGGTTCCCACCAAAGAAGCGTTATTACCTGATTGACTCCAACTGCGGTTAACAGTAAAAGTAACAGCCTTTGCTGCCACAGGAGTGAGCATAGCAGCGAGAGAAGTTGCGCCAGCTAAAGCTAGGGTGGGAATTAATCGGTTTTTAATCATCTTGATTGAGCAAACGGGTGAATAGAGGCAACTATCGTCTTCCTCGCAGCTTGGTCAAGCAACAGCCTAACCCAAGACCACAGGCAGACGGAAGAAATAATACACATTCCCCCCCAAAAACTGTATTAAAAACTACAATTTAATAATTCTTTATATTCTTCTCCCCGACTAGCAACTGATACTAAATCCGTTGAGTATAGGCTACATATCAGGACAGGCAAAAGTGGTAATAGATAATCAGTGTTTAATAACCAGATTTAGTATTAAGACTTGTTCTAAGCTTAACCTGCTTTTTGCCTTACTCAAATTGGCCAAGTAAAAGACTCATTTCGTTAACAACATTCTCACTTGCTTTTAACGCTTCTTTTCTAATTGCTTGAATTTCGGCCATACTTTTTGCTATTCTCTGCTGTTCAGATTGGGGTGGAATAGGCACTAAAACTTTTGACAAATCATCTACTAAAATAGTAGGAATAGCATGACCTGTCATGTACCTTTTAACCTGACGCAAAAAAAAGTCTGTTCGCATATATACTAATAAAAACAAAGGCTCGACTCCCTGAATATTTCTTAATACTGAAAATCCATTTGAGCAAATTGCCCCCTCTTCATCTTCCGTGATTAGGGCTGTTGCTTGACGTGATGTTCCCGTACTTGCTCCTGAAATTGCTGTAATAATATCGCCTTTATACAATCTATAAGTTGCGCGAGATGGGGCTTCGTGTGCCTTAATTATTTGTTGGGAAACAACTTGCATTGTACGATAATCAACATCGGAAATAGCGATATATCTAATTTCACTATCCCTAGCTAAACGAAAATCAGCCGCCTCTCTCAAAATATCGGCAATTTCACCTAAAGGTTTCGCCCCAATAGATTTTAGATGTTCTAATAATTTTTGGTCATTGGGTAAATAATGTTCGGCATCCAGTCTCGAATTGAGCAGGGTATTCTTAACTGTATAAATACAATCGCTGTTTTGTGCAAATTCCCCATTGATAAATGACCTAAAAGATTGAGAAATATCATCTATATCATCGTCAACTATTGGCAAACCTGATTTTGTTCGGGCTATAACTCCCGACTCGTTGCGCTTATATATTGTTTGTCCTTTAACGTCATAGCCTATTTTTTTGATTTGTGCCATAAAACAAGAATCATGGTTTGCTGGTAATTTTTGAACCACCAAAAGTGATGTCTTGATTCCTGTGCCGTATGGTACAAAGGC
>NZ_JASJFE010001022.1:0-3454 GCF_030067735.1 Microcystis sp. M53598_WE2
CACCCCACACCCTACACCCCACACCCTACACACCACACCCCACACCCCCCACCCCACACCCCCACACCCCAAGACATCAATCGCCTTTAGACCTTAATCGAACTAGGTTCATCGACGGCGGCGATAATGCGATGACAACCGGAAAAGGGTTGCGCCCATTGATACTGGTGTTCTAAAGGATTACCCCAACAGAGGCCGAGATATAATTCCGTGCGCGCCACATCTAATTCCGCCCATTCGGACTGGGCGACTAATTCGGCTAGAGAATCGGCAGAAATGGGACGACGGGAGTTAAGCGCCCACCAAAAATTCATATTAGGGGTGATACTGTTCCAAAACTCTAAAACCGAGGCTTTGGCAGCCATGAGAATTTCCTTGTCACCCGCCACGGCAACTAATTGATTATGAATTTCGGGATAACGGAGAGTGCGATCGCTCCATTGACAAACACGCCAGATAATGCCCGAAACCTGATATTGTTGTTGATAATCGTGAACTTGGCGGCGAAAATCCTGATAGGCGAAGACTTTGCCCACCTTTTCTAGATTGATCGCCTTGGCAATCACTGGATTATCAATGCGCTCCGCCGGGGAGAGTAACAGACGTTCCCCCTTGCAAGTGGCGTGCATTTCTCGCTCGAGGATTTCAATTAACTGCTGTGTCGAGTAAGCCATACTACCGCTCTTACCTGAGAGAGGATTTCTTTTTATGATAAAATAATTTAGTAATTAGGGTTGGCTGAATAAATCTAAAAACCTTGTTGGATAAGACTTTTAGACTTTTTTGTCCTCAAAAAGTGCCAGCTGAGAGTGATCGGGGCGAAAATTCTGGGACTTTTTCCCTGAAAATTAGGTAATTGACCGTCTGAAAATGGGTAAAACCCTACACCCCACACCCCACACCCGGCCCTCACGAAAAACTTTTTGCCGCAAACCCTAATTAAGCGACTAAGCTAAGACGCATCTTAACCGCCTATCCTTAGATTAGCTGAATTTCCCCCAATCCCTTTACTATTGCCTCTTGCCTCTTGCCCCGTCTCAACAAGCAATTTAAATGCTTGACAGCTTACTAACTGTTTTAAGGTTAGCAATTAACTTGGATAAAGCGATGTCAGGCTTGTAATCGATAATCAGGTGAACGTAATCCGAAAAAAAGTCATCTAGACCTGTTAATAGGCAATTTATCTCCCGAATGAGCTACAATTATCGGTCCAACGTGGTTAATAGCGAGCAGATGCGTCGCATTGAAGGGGCAATTTTTGCCTCTGGTATGCCTGTGGCCGCTTTGATGGAAAAGGCAGCCCTGTTAACGGCACAACAGCTTAAAAAGTCCTATTCTTTGGCTAATTTACCCAAAATTGGCGTTATCGTCGGCCCTGGTCACAATGGCGGTGATGCTCTCGTGATTGCTAGAGAACTACATCTCGCCGGCTATCAAGTATCTCTTTTTTGTCCGATCGCCAAACTCAAGGATTTAACAGCACAACAGGCTAATTATGTCAAGCATTTAGGCTTAATTTTTCAGGAAACTTTAGAATCTTTAGAGGATTGTCAGTTAATTATCGATGGTCTTTTCGGTTTTGGTTTAGAAAGGACTTTATCGGGAGATATTGCCGAATTAGTCGATAAAATTAATAGTTGGCAAAAACCGGTAATTAGTATCGATATTGCTTCGGGAATTCACACCGACACCGGAGAGGTTTTAGGCACGGCAATTAAAGCCACTCATACCTTTTGTTTGGGACTCTGGAAGCGAGCTTTTTTCCAGGATTTGGCCCTACCCTATCTGGGTAAAGTGGAGTTAATTGATATCGGAATTAGTCCCCTTGACCTAGAAACAATTTTACAAGATTCACCGCCAATTCTGAGGGTTAATCCCGATCTAATTCGCCCTTATTTACCTTTACCCCGTCCTCTCCTTACCCATAAATATCAGCAGGGACATTTATTAATTATCTGTGGTTCTCGTCGTTATGCAGGGGGGGCAATTCTTGCCGGATTAGGAGCGCGAGGTAGTGGTGTGGGAATGCTTTCCATTGCCGTTCCTGCTGCCCTTAAATCTTTATTAATTAGTCATTTACCAGAAGCATTAATTATCGATTGTCCCGAAACTGCCACGGGAGCTATTGCCGAACTTCCCCTAGAATTAAATAATTATCATGTCCTCGCCTGTGGTCCTGGATTAACCACAGAAAATCCTGCTATTATCGAACAGGTTTTAGATAGTGATAAACCGATTATACTCGATGCCGATGCTTTAAATATTTTGGCTCAACTGGGTATAAAAAAATTATCATCTCGTCAGAATAAGACAATTTTAACGCCTCATTGGGGAGAATTTAAACGCTTATTTCCTAACTTATCAGGTTCTCAAGATAGGATTAATATCACTCAAGAAGCATCTCAACAAAGTGGTGCAATTGTCTTATTAAAAGGAGCCAGAACTATAATCGCCTCCCCGGAAGGTAAAATGTATATAATCCCCGAAAGTACCTCCGCTTTAGCGCGAGGTGGTAGTGGTGATGTTTTAACGGGATTAATCGGCGGATTCTTAACCCAAATGCCCGATAATCCCCCAGAAGCAACCGCATTAGCGGCTTATTTACACGCTCAAGCCGGCATTTTAGCGGCCAAAGAAAGGACAGAATTAGGAGTAGATGGAGTGACTTTAGCTAATTATTTATTTGCTGCCCTTAAAGATTTAAATTAAACTCCGAGGGGAAACACACGCAACCCAAAAACCGAGTAAAATCGATAAAGGATTAAGTAGGTAGGTGTTAAAAATTGTCAGATTTCCCCCTTACCAAAGGTAGGGTTAATTCATGAATTAACCCTACCATGAATCAGTCCTAAGATTAAGGGAGTATCAGAATTGATAATTGTTACTGTATCTAACATTAAAATATCTTTCATAATACCCACCAAACCTAAGAGAGCCAAAATATTATTAATAGCATAAATGTACTGTATTTAAACTGCCTATTGACATTTTAGTACAAATGCTCGGACTGCCTTAACCTAGCTCCGGCTCTCCCTTCTCCGGTGCAGTCTTAAGGATAGTCGGCATTTGATAAAACATAAGGAATGTTAACCAAAACCACTTATCGTTAAGGAATTTTGATAAGTTGGAGATTGAACAAAGATAGAAAGTCTCTAGCGCTGACAACTATGGCTGTAATTGTCCAAAAATACGGTGGTACATCGGTAGGTTCCGTGGAACGCATTCAATCGGTCGCTCAACGGGTCAAAAATACGGTAATAGCAGGAAATACCGTGGTGGTGGTCGTTTCTGCCATGGGTAAAACCACCGATGGATTGGTCAATTTAGCCAAACAGATCGCCGCCGAACCCTCGCGCCGGGAGATGGATATGTTATTATCCACGGGGGAACAGGTGACAATCGCCTTGATGAGTATGGCCCTAGAGGAAATCGGACAACCGGCCATCTCCCTAAC
>NZ_JASJFE010000960.1:0-4170 GCF_030067735.1 Microcystis sp. M53598_WE2
AGAAAGAAAAGTAGAATTTTTATCAGTTCCCAACAGTTATTATCAGCGAATTAGCTATCAAAAAACAGATTTTAATATTGCTGATTGGGAATGGTTAGAAATTAAAAAACAGGAAATTCTCATTGATTTTGAACAAAATAGTCATTCCCTCCCGGAAAAGCCGACTTTACTGCAAATTTTCACTAAACCAATTTTTTCCCAGCCGACTTTCTTTTTTGAATTAATCGAGCGACGTCATGCCGCTAGAGGTTTTGGAGAAGGCAACTTCCGGGCCTTATTTGAAGCGATCGAACGGGAACAAATACAGCGAGGAACTTTAGATTAGAGTCAGAAAAGCGATAATTTTTCCCATCAGACTATGGACGATAACGTAATTCGATCACATCTTTTTTGATCGTGACATCATAGGAACCAAAAAAAGTTTGTCCCAAGAGTCCTAACCCTTCCATTTGGGGAGAAATACCAACAATCTGATTAGATAAAACCACCTCGCCCACTTTAACAGAATTAATGCGACCAAGATACACAGTAACGACACCGCCGGCGGTATGAGCGAGTACTTCCTTTTCCCGTTTGACTTTCATCGCTTTCGCCATGGCATCGGTAAGGACGATGCCACTAGCTCCCGTATCAAAAAGCATTTCATAATAGTGACGGTGATTAAAAACCACCATCACCGTGGGAATGCCGTTAACCCGGCGTTGAATCGGTAACTGATAAACTTGCGGGGAATTTTTCCTATTTCTGGATGAACTGCCACAGAGACGGCTAAGATCTATGTGTTGTCCATCTGCTCTTTGGAGAAAGCATTCCGATTGAGCGAGAGTCGCAGCGGTGAAGGGAAATAACAGCAGGGTGCTGGACAAAGCGATCGCAGAAAGAGACCTATTCATGGGTTCAACATCGAGAAGACTGACTCGGAAAAGAACGCTTCTAGCCCTATAATTGCCCAAAAATGCGGGACAATAACGGGGGTTTAACCGGGGGGCCAGGTCATTGGGCGATCGCCTAAGAGATGGACATGAAGATGATCGACGGTTTGACCCCCATGTTCCCCATTATTGATCACCACGCGATAACCTTGACTTAATTTAGCTTCGGCGGCCACCTTTTTAACAGTTAGTAACAAATGTCCCAATAAATTGCGATCGCTGTCGCTGGCTTCCTCTAGTTTCGGAATCGGTTTTTTGGGGATAATGAGGATATGGGTGGGTGCTTGGGGATTAACATCTCGAAAAGCGAGAACCAGATCATCTTCATAGACGATCGAGGCTGGAATTTCTTTACGGATAATTTTGCTAAAAATAGTCTCGCTCATAGACAAATTGCTTTTTTTTTCAACTATACCATTAAGCTCTCAGCTTTTCTGGTTAGGTTATACCGAGAAATAGGCTGATTTTCCGGGTAAATTCCCAGATAAAATCATTTTTATGCGGAAAACTAGCCGAACATCCTGTTTAATTTTCCTAAGAACTCACTTTATTTTTAGTTGAGCCAAAATGTTAGCAAGGGTTTGGAGTGCGGCAATTATCGGCATCGATGCCATTAAAATCGGGGTAGAGGTGGATGTATCGGGAGGATTACCCGGAATTGCCGTGGTGGGTTTACCCGATACCGCCGTGCAGGAGTCGAAAGAAAGGGTAAAAGCTTCCCTAAAAAATGCCGGATTTGCCTTTCCCATCCGCAAAATTGTCATCAATTTAAGTCCCGCCGATATCCGCAAAGAGGGGCCGATTTATGATTTACCGATTAGTATCGGCATTTTAGGGGCTTCCGAACAGGTAGAAGCCGATTTATTGGGGGATTTTCTCTTTTTAGGCGAATTATCCCTCGATGGTAGTTTGCGTCCCGTGGCGGGGGTTTTACCCATTGCTGCCGCTGCCGAAAAAATGGGGATTAAGGGTTTAGTGGTTCCTGCCGATAATGCCAAAGAAGCGGCCGTGGTTAAAGGCGTACAAGTGTATGGGTTTCGTCATCTATCGGAAGTGGTAAATTTCTTAAATGAACCCGATCGCCATTCACCGATGACTTTTAACGCTGCCGAGGAGTTCGGGCGATCGCAGGTAAATCTCCCCGATCTCAAGGATGTCAAAGGCCAAGCCATTGGTCGTCGGGCCCTGGAAATTGCCGCAGCTGGAGGTCATAACCTAATTTTTGTCGGGCCGCCGGGCAGCGGTAAAACCATGTTAGCGCGACGTTTACCAGGTATTCTGCCCCAGCTTACCTTTGCCGAATCCCTAGAAGTCTCCCAGATTCATTCCGTCGCCGGATTACTGAAGGATCGAGGTTCCCTGGTGCGCGAGCGTCCTTTTCGCAGTCCCCATCACTCCGCTTCCGGGGCAGCGCTGGTGGGAGGTGGCACTTATCCCCGACCGGGAGAAATCTCCCTTTCCCACCGTGGTATTTTATTTTTGGACGAATTAACGGAATTTAAGCGCAGTGTCTTGGAATATCTCCGGCAACCCCTAGAGGATGGTTATGTGAGCATTTCTCGCACTCGTCTTTCCGTCGCTTTTCCGGCGCGTTTTACCTTGGTGGCCAGTACCAATCCCTGTCCCTGTGGTTATTACGGCGATTCGGTGCAACCCTGCAGCTGTTCACCGCGACAACGGGAACAATATTGGGCGAAATTATCGGGGCCGCTTTTAGACCGTATTGACCTACAAGTGACGGTAAATCGCCTGAAACCGGAAGAAATGACCCAAGAGAGTCGGGGAGAAGCTTCTGAGCAAGTGCGGCAACGGGTAGAAAGGGCCAGACAAAAGGCCAGCGATCGCTTTCAGAATACGGGGATTCGCTCTAATGCGGAGATGAATTCCGAGCATTTGCGGGGTTTTTGCGCTCTTGATCATAGCAGTCGCCATATTTTAGAAGGGGCAATCCGAAAATTGGGTTTATCGGCCCGAGCAATGGATCGCATTCTCAAAGTTGCCCGCACCATTGCCGATTTAGGAGATAGTGAAATGCTGAAAAGTTCCCACGTTGCCGAAGCAATTCAGTATCGCACTCTCGATCGTTTAAGTTGAGTAGGGAGGCACAATTATTTGTAGGATGGGTTAGCGGTAGCGTAACCCATGCGGGCGTTGGGTTTCATGCTTCAACCCAACCTACGTTCTGAAAAAGTTTGTTGGTGGGGTTAGGAGTCGGTCGGGGAAGTCAGAATAACAGAATGACTTCCCACACCGCAAAAGCGATTAATCGGGCGATTCTAAGCGTTTTTGCCATTCTCGATCGATTTTATCCGAGCGCTCGCTCTCTTGTTCGAGATAGTCTTGATCCGTAGAATAACTAATATCAGCATCCCTAATCACTTTTTGGTCAGCGAATTGACGAGAGTAGGCCAGTTTTTGCTCTAATTCAGGATTACTTTGTGCTAATAAATCTGCTCTTTTTTCTCGCTGTTGATTGCGTTGATTAACCCGCTCATTTCTCCACTGTAAAAAGAAATAACGACCGAGGGGAATCCCCAAAAAAGCAGCGGCATAACTGAGGAGAAAACCGTAGATCCCTGTGACTATCGACCCCAGAGAACCGCTCAAATCGACACTATCACTGTTGAGCAAATATCCTAAAACTAAAGCGAGGATAAAGTTAACCGCCCCTAAACCTAAAGCTAAGATAATTTGACCGCTATCCGCTTCGCTAAACTTCCAGCGTTTTTCCTTTAGATAGGGCGAAACTGTTTGTAATTTTCTCTCTTTGGTTGTCACCTGTAGATCGGGAAAATAATAGATAATATCGCCTCGATCGGACACTTGCGGCAACCCATTAAAGCGGGTTAAAACTGGGAGTATATAGTCTTCTGTTTCCTCCTGACTGGGGGTAATACTATCGAGATAGGGGACAATTTGTGGAGCGACAATCGAGCCACGATTATTTTGAATTACTTTACCGATAGTTTGCCAGCGTCTCTCCTCTAAATTAAAATTAGGATCGCCATCGCCAAAAAGAAAAGAAAAAACTGCCTCGAGAAAATTCATCTTACTAGGGGGTTTTTCTGCCTTAACTTCCCGATCTCTTCTTTCGTAGTAGTTATTACCAAAATCGGGATAAAAAATCCAGAAAAAGTCCGTGGGAAAGAAGTTAATATTAATTTTGCTATCTCCAGAATTGTTATCCGAGTCACTATCTTTGAACATTAAGCCGATCAGGATCGCCAGAATAGCAAAC
>NZ_JASJFE010000067.1:0-1158 GCF_030067735.1 Microcystis sp. M53598_WE2
ATGAAGTAATTTAAGTTTCAAGAAGAATGAACCCGATCTTTTTTACGATGGGGGTAAAAGTGATTTTCAATTTCTCAGGTTGAAAGATGAATCCAGATTAAGCTATCTCAACGATAAGAGGACAAGCCAATGTTTGAAGATTTTACCTATATTACCGATGAGGCTTTTTTAGAGAATTATTGGTGGGAAGAAAAAGTTATCTGTCCCCACTGTCAGGGCAAAGGAAGAATCTATCTAGAGACGGAGAATGAATCCGTCCCCTGTAAATTCTGTGAGGGTAAAGGCATTATTAAACGAAAACAAGAGGAAGCTAACTATTCCTAAAAATCTGTATAATTAGATACCATACATTAAAAATATTCTTGAGTTAAAACCTCTGGCTGACATTGTTTAATTTCGCTGTTAATTCCCAGGGCAGATTCCGATTGGAGGTCTTCGATATAACCGGATTGATGGGATAAAGCTTCCGAAAAACTCTCAAAAGGACCGAAATAATAGAGACATTTCGGCTGAGTGGTGGTGATCTCTATCCACCAAGGTTGAGGTGGTAAACTAGGCTTAATCGGGGCAGTTTCTGGGTCAAGAGGCCTTATACTGAGAATCTTGGCCCCTTGGCGCAGGAGGCGCTGTGTTTCTTGACTCATGCGGCTTTTAGGTACTCGCAGGACTGTCCGGGAGAAGCGTTGAGGCAAAGAGCCAGAAGAACCGGAAAAAACAACTTCATAGAGAAATATTTGATTCTCTCCCTGATTATTAGCCTCTAGCATACAGAAAAGATTCTCTTTTAAGGGTAAGGGTTAAAAAACAGACGCTACTTTGAGCAGATGACTCAAGCAAAATCATCTCCTAACAGAGTAGCGCATCTTGATACGATAGTATAGAGCGGCAAAAAGTTAGGTTTTGACCTACTCTCCCCTCACAGCATAGCTTGACGAGAGATTCTTCAACAAGAAGAACCCGATAGAGTTCTTTATGATGCTGTAGCCGAATCTAGGTCTTTTATCTTAATGGTGAGGTACAAAGTTTTTGTTTTTTGGAGTCGGTGGTCGATGCCAAATCCTCTTATACTTCATATTTATGAGAAACCATGTCAATAGGGTTTGCGGCAAAAAGTTTTTCGTAGGGGTGGGGTGGGGGGGTGGGGTATAGGGTGTAGGG
>NZ_JASJFE010000249.1:0-1303 GCF_030067735.1 Microcystis sp. M53598_WE2
CCTCCACCAATATCTAAAACTGTATCATTGACAGTAACATGATTTTGTAAAAAATTATTAACTAAAACTTTCCAAAGGGCTAATTTTGCTTTTCTTTCTTGAGGATTAAAGCGACTTTCGTAAAGTCTCTTTAAGTATTCCATTTGTCGGGTTACTTGCTCGTCTAACATGGTTTTAACCTCTAAATTTACTTGGTTACTTTTGTCTAATTTTTTGGACAGGTTTGCGCTTATAGTCGCCTCTAGAAAGGTGTTTTTCTAACCAGATAGAGAGAACTATAAATAAATAACGACTGCCCATTTCCTTGAGTTTTAACTTGGAAACCCCCGTGGTACGATTGCGCCAAGTGATGGGAATTGTCGTATAGGAATATCCTCGCACGATTGCTTTTAAGGGCATCTCTACTGTTAAGTTAAAATGGTGAGATAGTAGAGGTGAGATTCCTTCGATAACCTCCTTACGATAGATTTTAAAGGCGTTAGTGGTATCATTAAATTTTAGCCCAAATAAAACTTGAATGAATAGATTAGCCAAACGATTGACGAATAACTTGTGCCTGGGATAATCAATAACTTTTCCTCCTTTGATAAAACGAGAACCAAAAACGCAATCGTAGCCTTCTTGGAGTTTATAATAATAGTCCACCATGTTATCGGGAGAGTCGGAATTATCTGCCATTACTACCGCAACTGCATCCCCGCTAAAATTTTCTAATCCACAGCGCACCGCAAAACCAAAACCATTGGGATAATAGTTATTGATGTAGCGAATCCGAGGATTTTCTTGGTTGATTTTTTGCAGAACTGCTTCGGTGTTATCTTTGCTATTGTCATTAACCACTAGGATTTCATAATCAATTTTATCCTCTTCTAAACGTTCAGATATTAAGTGAGTTGTGCTTTCGATGCAATCTTCTTCGTTGTAAGCAGGAATAACTATTGATAAGGTTTTTACTGCATAGTTATCCCTTGATTGACGTGGGTGAGAGTAACCGTCCATCTGGAAAGCTGGTGCTAATCCTTCGGGATAGTACATTTCTGTCTCATTAGTCTTATTCTTAGGTTTAAAAATTAGGCTATCACTGGCAACATAATTAATACTGGCCCCCAGTAAAACCCCAATCATTGTGTTAACTCCAGGGCTAATTCCTAACCAGTTTAAGAAGGGAAATATCAAGAAAACTCGCAGTAAAACTGCTAAACCTGCCGAGAGATGATAGAGAGGAAGTTGTATCAAAATCACATCTCTGATTGTCCAATCTCCTCCAGTCCACACCCAGATTCTATAGATAAAGAAACTAGCA
>NZ_JASJFE010000287.1:0-8908 GCF_030067735.1 Microcystis sp. M53598_WE2
AATGGCGTGGGTAAAACTACCCTATTAAAAACCTTGATGGGTATCTTAAAACCGCGAGCGGGAACAATTAATTATGAGCAAGAAAACCTGATTAATAAAACCTCAGATAAAAGAGCCAGATTAGGACTGGGTTATGTGCCGCAGGGTAGGGATATTATTCCCCGTTTAACGGTAAAAGAGAATTTAATTCTCGGTTTGGAAGCTTTACCCACAAAAAGAAAAAACGCCACAATTCCCGAAGAAATCTTCGATTTGTTTCCCGTTTTAAAAACCATGTTATCGCGGATGGGAGGAGATTTAAGCGGTGGACAACAACAGCAATTAGCCATCGCTCGCGCCTTAGTGGGGGAACCAAAATTATTAATTTTAGATGAACCCACGGAAGGAATTCAACCGTCAATTATTCTCGAAATTGAAGCGGCGGTGCGGCGCATTGTTGCCAGTAAAGGAATCGCCGTTTTATTAGTAGAACAACACCTGCATTTTGTCCGCCAAGCTGATCGATATTACGCCATGCAAAAAGGGGGAATTGTTGCTTCCGGTTTCACGAGCGAATTAAGTCAAGAAGTCATTCAGCGATTTTTGGCAGTTTAAACTTAACTTTTTTCTTGATATATGACTCAAATAGTCGTAATTGGTGGCGGGGCAGCGGGATTTTTTGGCGCAATTAAAGCGGCAGAATCTAACCCAAAAGCTGGCGTTACTATCCTAGAAGCGGCAAAAGAACCTCTGGCGAAAGTGCGGATTTCGGGAGGGGGACGCTGTAATGTCACCCATCATTGTTTTGATGTTTCCCAATTGGTTAATTATTATCCTCACGGTGGCAAAGCACTACGGGGAGCTTTTAGTCGGTTTCAACCCCAAGATACTATTAAATGGTTTGAATTGCGGGGGGTAAAACTAAAAACAGAAGCGGATGGGCGAATGTTTCCCAGCACCGATAATTCTGAAACTATTCTTAATTGTCTGCGGGAAAGTGCGACTTTTGCTGGGGTTAATTTAAGGCTAAATTCCCCAGTTAAATCGGTAAAAAAACAGCAAGAAAGTTTTTTGATTGAATTAAAAAGAGAGGAGCAAATTAGGGCAGATAAGCTTTTAATTGCTACGGGAAGTAGTCCTTTTGGTTATCGCACCGCTCAAGATTTAGGTCATTCTCTAGTCTCTCCTGTCCCTTCTTTATTTACCTTTCAAATTGCCGATCCTCGTCTGCAAGATTTGTTAGGGGTTACTGTGGATAAAGTGCGAGTTCGTCTTGGGGGAAGCAAATTAGAACAAATCGGACCCTTGTTAATTACCCATTGGGGAGTCAGTGGACCGGCTATTTTAAAACTTTCTGCTTGGGGGGCGCGGTTACTTCACGAGCATCATTACCGAATGCCTTTAATCATTAATTGGTTGGGGGATTATCATCCTGAAAAATTGCGAGAAATTATCTTACAAACTAAAAGTGAATATCCCAAAAGAAAACTTTTTAATTATTGTCCCTTTGAACAGTTACCCAAGCGTCTTTGGCAGAGTTTATTAAGTTACTTGACTGTTAACTCGGAAACTCCCTGGGCCGAATTATCTAAAAATACTCTCAATCGATTAATGATTGAATTACAGCAAGGGGAATATCAAATCAAAGGAAAAGGGGTGTTTAAGGAGGAATTTGTCACCTCTGGGGGAGTGAATCTTCAGGAAGTGGATTTTAAAACTATGGAAAGTAAAATCTGTCCGGGGTTATATTTTGCCGGGGAGGTACTAGATATCGATGGAGTCACGGGGGGATTTAATTTTCAAAGCGCTTGGACCACTGGTTATCTCGCCGGACAAGCTATGGGTAATGGAAGGGTGTAGGAAGCGCCGGAGAGGGGGAAGTGGGGAAGTGGGGAAGTGGGGAAGTGGGGAGCCTTTTTTCAGTAAACAGTAAACAGTGAACTGAAAACTCACATCTGACAACAAGGGCCGAATCTAAGACCTAATTGGTTAAGCTAAAAGCTTTGATGTGCCTAGTTTCTAACCTTCTTTTTAGGTGAGAGAATTGCCAGATTCTTTCTTTTGCCTCTTGCATGAGTGACTCTTGCCTTCAGAACCTGATTACTGTTTACTGTTTACTGAAACAACTCCCAACACTTAATATATGAAATGGACAGATAAAGATCAGATAATTATGCAAGGGATCGATCGACCCCTAGGCAAATATTATGCGGCACGATTGAAAGCTCAGGGAACCTGTTTAGTAGCGGGGGTGGCTAGTGGCTGCGGTGGTGAGATAATCGCAGAGATACCAGTGTTTGATCTAGTGGCCGAGGCCGTTGCTGAAGCGGGAGAAATCAAGACCAGTTTAATTTTAGTCCCCCCCAATCAAGTCCTAGATGCGGCCTTAGAAGCGATCGCAGCAGCCATCCCCCAATTAATTATCGTCACCCCCGGAGTTCCCCCCTTGGATCTGGTGGAATTGTTAAAGATAGCTAGTACCACCGGGACATTAATTCTCGGACCTGGCAGCCAGGGTGTAATTATTCCCAATTATCTTTGGTTGGGTATTTGTGAACCGAATTTTTATCAATCGGGGACAATCGGTCTGATCACCCGCGGCGATCGCATAGGGGATGAAGTGGCGAAAACTTTAACAGCAGCGGGGTATGGTGAATCTATGGCGGTAAATTTGGGTACTGACGGCATTATTGGCTCCAATTTGTCCCAATGGTTGCAGGTTTTTGAGGAAGATGACAATACCGAGGCAATTCTCCTCGTCAGTCAGGTGGGGGGAAAGGCCGAAATCGAGGCAGCCAAATATATTGCCTCGGCGATCGAAAAACCAGTGATTGCCTATCTTGTGGGGTTAAATGCAGCGATTGAAACCAATTTCGGTGATACAGAAACAATTATTTCTAACCAACTTTCCTACTCTGTTGCCGCTAAGAATACCAGAAAAGATAGCTTACGTCATTTTCAAGAAGCTGGGGTGACAGTGGTGGAAAAATTGGCCGATTTACCCACCTCTTTAGCGAAAGTCTTGTCCTGAATTTGACCCCATTGCTCCAATAATATTTATAATCTGAGAATATTCTGCCAAAATAAGCACCTAACAGGATGTTTCACCCCATCCAGGGGATTTTCGATGACAATTCCTGAGAGCTACTATATCATGGTAGATCACCTGTGATTCCTCAGACTGGCCAAGATAAAGACGGCAACAGGCAAAAATTAGGAAAAATCAGCGACAATCGAAACGGCAAGATCAAAAAAAATTCTATTCTAGATTGACCCTTTCAGCAGACCAACTATCCCACCCTTCTAGACAACGACCCTAAGGATAACTTCTATGGCGCAACAAAATAACCTAAAAACCGACAATATACACCAAATCGATCCCTATTGGGGTCCCCGATGGCTCGTAGAGGAACGGGACGCTTGCGGAGTCGGTTTTATTGCCGATGTGCGCGGTTCTGGCAGCCATCAACTGATTGAACAGGCACTTTTAGCCTTAGGTTGTTTGGAACACCGGGGAGGCTGCAGCGCCGATCAGGATTCCGGTGACGGTTCCGGTATGATGACCGCTATCCCCAGAGATGTCCTCGCTCCTTGGTTCGCCGAAAATGGCTTAAATATGCCAGAATCTGAGCGACTAGGAGTGGGGATGGTCTTTCTTCCCCAAGCGGACCAAGAACGCACCGACGCTAAAGCACACATCGAAGAAATTGTCAATAAATATAATATTAAGATTTTAGGTTGGCGCGCTGTTCCCGTCCGTCCCGAAGTCCTCGGAAGACAAGCAAGGGAAAATCAACCCTACGTCGAGCAAATTCTGGTTACTTCCCCCGATTTAGCCGGTTCTCAATTCGATCGCCTACTCTATATTGCCCGTTCTGAAGTCGGTAAGCAACTGGCCGATGATTTCTATTTCTGCTCCTTTTCCTGTCGCACCATTGTCTATAAAGGCATGGTACGGGGCGAAATCCTGCGAGAATTCTATCTAGACCTGCAAAATCCCGCCTATAGCAGTCAATTCGCTATTTATCACCGACGTTTTAGCACCAATACCCAACCCAAATGGCCCCTCGCTCAACCAATGCGCTTATTGGGTCATAACGGCGAAATTAACACCCTTTTGGGCAATATTAACTGGATGTCGGCCCGGGAACCCGCTTTAGAAACCCAAGGTTGGACCCACGAAGAATTACAATCCCTGACTCCCATTGTTAACCCCGCTAACAGCGACTCCTATAACCTCGATAGCGCCCTAGAATTATTGGTGAGAACCGGTCGCAGTCCCCTAGAAGCAGCTATGATCCTAGTGCCGGAGGCCTACAATAATCAGCCGGATTTACAGGATTATCCCGAAATTATCGACTTCTACGAATACTATAGCGGTTTACAGGAACCCTGGGACGGTCCGGCTTTACTGGTATTCAGTGACGGGGGAATCGTCGGCGCTTGTTTGGATCGCAACGGTTTGCGACCGGCCCGTTATAGCATTACTAACAACGGTTATATCGTCGTTTCCTCGGAAGCGGGAACTATTCCCCTCGATGAAACCACCATTATCGAAAAAGGTCGTCTCGGCCCCGGTCAAATGCTTGCGGTGGATCTGGAAAAAGGCGAAATTAAGCGTAATTGGCCGATTAAACAGGAAATTGCCCGCTCTAATCCCTACGGTGAATGGGTGAAATCCCAACGCACCTTTATTGACAAAGAAACAGCGATAGATATTCCCGCTCCTAGTCATCTCCTTCCCCTGCAAACCGCTTTCGGTTATACTGCCGAAGATGTGGATATGATTATCGTTCCCATGGCAGAGCAGGGAAAAGAACCGACTTTCTGTATGGGTGATGACACTCCCCTAGCAGTCCTCTCCAGTAAACCCCATCTTCTCTACGATTACTTTAAACAACGTTTTGCCCAAGTTACTAACCCCCCCATCGATCCCTTACGGGAAAGTTTAGTCATGTCCTTGACTATGTATCTGGGACGACGGGGCAATATACTTAAATTAGGGGTTGATGACGCACATTTACTGAAATTAGACTCTCCCCTGCTCAATAATGCTGAATTAGCCAAAGTTAAAACCTCTAGCTACAAAACAGCCGAACTTTCTACCCTTTATGATCTGACCACCGGACCGCAGGGATTAGAAACCGCGATCGCTCATTTGTGCGCTGAGGCCGCCAAGAAAGTAGCATCGGGAGCGGAAATTTTAATTCTCAGTGACAGGACTGCTCCTATTGACGAAAAAACTAGCTATATTCCCCCTTTATTGGCCGTTGGGGCCGTCCATCATCACCTGATTCGCTCACACTTGCGTTTAAAAGCTTCGATCGTTATCGACACGGCCCAATGTTGGAGTACCCATCACTTCGCTTGTCTAATTGGTTATGGCGCTTCCGCAGTCTGTCCCTATCTGGCCCTAGAAACGATCGCCCAGTGGTGGATCGAGCCAAAAACTCAGAAATTGATGGAAAATGGCAAATTAGAAGCTATTAGCCTCGAAAAAGCCCTAATTAATTACCGCAAATCCGTAGAAGCGGGATTACTGAAAATCCTCTCGAAAATGGGCATTTCTCTCCTATCTTCCTACCATGGGGCGCAAATTTTTGAGGCGATCGGATTATCGGCAGATTTAGTTAAACTAGCTTTTAACGGTACTACCAGTCGCGTCGGGGGTTTAAGCATTGCTGAGGTGGCCCAAGAAGCGATCGCATTCCACAGTAAAGCTTTCCCCAATCTTACCGCTAAAAAACTAGAAAACTACGGTTTTGTCAACTACCGTCCGGGGGGAGAATACCACATGAATTCCCCGGAAATGGCGAAAGCACTCCATAAAGCCGTGGCCGCTCACTCCCAAGGGGAAGGATATGACCATTACGAAACCTATCGTCAAATCTTGCAGGAAAGACCTGTCACCGCTTTACGGGATCTATTAGAATTTAACAGCGATCGAGCCTCAATTGCCATCGAAGCAGTAGAATCGATCGAAAGTATCCTGCAACGCTTCTGCACAGGGGGAATGTCCCTCGGTGCCTTGGGACGGGAAGCACACGAAACCCTAGCGATCGCCATGAATCGCATCGGAGGTAAGTCCAATTCCGGAGAAGGGGGAGAAGATCCGATCCGTTACACCAGCTTAAGCGATGTGGATGCCGAGGGACATTCCGTGACCATGCCTCACCTAAACGGCTTAAAAAACGGTGATACAGCCAATTCTGCCATTAAACAGATAGCTTCGGGTCGTTTTGGAGTCACTCCCGAATACTTAATGAGTGGAAAACAGCTAGAGATTAAAATGGCCCAGGGAGCAAAACCGGGAGAAGGAGGTCAATTACCCGGAAAAAAAGTCAGTCCCTATATTGCCATGTTACGGCGATCAAAACCGGGTGTTACCTTGATTTCTCCCCCTCCTCACCACGATATCTACTCGATCGAAGATTTAGCACAATTAATCTACGATTTACACCAAATTAACCCCCGGGCCAAAGTTTCCGTCAAATTAGTGGCCGAGATCGGTATCGGCACAATTGCGGCCGGAGTTGCCAAAGCTAACGCTGATATTATCCAGATTTCTGGCCACGATGGTGGTACAGGTGCATCACCCCTAAGTTCGATCAAACACGCAGGTAGTCCCTGGGAATTGGGAGTAACGGAAGTGCATCGGATGTTAATGGAAAATCAACTGCGTCATCGGGTGATTTTGCGCGCAGATGGAGGACTAAAAACCGGTTGGGATATCCTCATGGCTGCTCTGATGGGTGCGGAGGAATTCGGTTTTGGTTCCATTTCCATGATTGCCGAGGGGTGCATCATGGCCCGCGTCTGTCACACGAATAATTGCCCTGTGGGAGTCGCTACCCAGCAGGAACGTCTCCGCGCTCGTTTTCCAGGAATTCCCGCTCATGTGGTCAATTTCTTCACTTTGGTGGCTGAGGAAACGCGGCAATTATTGGCGAAATTAGGCTATCACAGTTTAAATGAGGTGATTGGCCGGGCAGATCTGTTAAAAGTGCGCTCCGATGCTCGTTTAACTAAGACAGAATCCCTCAATCTCGATTGTTTGTTGAATTTACCCGATGGCCGTAGTAACCGCTCTTGGTTGCAGCACGAGGAAGTACATAGTAACGGTGCTGTCCTCGATGACGATATTCTAGCCGATAGCGAGATTAAACAGGCGATCGAGCAACAGGGAACCGTCAGCAAAACCTACAGGATTGTCAATACCGATCGCTCCGTCGGGGCGAGAATTGCGGGGGTAATTGCCCAAAAATACGGTAATGACGGCTTTGAAGGCGAAATTAAGCTCAATTTCCAGGGCGCAGCTGGTCAAAGTTTCGGAGCATTTAATTTACCCGGTGTCAATCTCCATTTAGAGGGAGAAGCTAACGATTATGTGGGTAAAGGCATCTACGGCGGCGAAATTGTCATCTTACCGCCCCAAAACGCCAATTATCAGCCCGAAGATAACGCTATTATCGGTAATACCTGTCTCTACGGGGCCACCGGTGGGGTATTATACGCTAATGGTCGCGCTGGTGAACGTTTTGCTGTCCGCAATTCCACCGCGAAAGCGGTTATCGAAGGGGCCGGGGATCACCTCTGTGAATATATGACCGGGGGGGTAATTGTCGTGCTTGGTTCCGTCGGTCGCAACGTCGGCGCCGGGATGACGGGAGGATTAGCTTATATCCTCGATCCGTCCCTACCGGAGAAACTCAACCCCGAAATTGTCAAGATTCAACGGGTTGGCACGGCTGCCGGTGCGGAACAGTTAAAATCTTTAATTGAGGCCCATGTAGAACGCACTAATAGCCCCAAAGGTAAGTTAATTTTAGCTAATTGGGATAGCTATCTCGGTCAATTCTGGCAAGTGGTCCCTCCCTCGGAAGCGGATAGTCCCGAAGCGCAAATTAGCGCGGAGAAAACCTTAACTTCGGTGTAATTTCTTTGGGGTGCGTTACTCTTGGTTAACGCACCCATTGATTAATTTTTTGACTGCGGAGTTGATTAATGGCCATGCTGCCCATCCCCACCACCTATACTAGCTATACCCAAGCACAAGAACATTTTCTTCAGGTTTTAGAACAAGTAGAACTGGGAAACTCGATCGTTATTGTCCAACGTCAGGGTCATCATGATGTGGCCTTGATTGCTGCTGACGAATTATCCGCTTTATTAGAAGAAGTTTATCTTTTGCGCTCTCCAGCTAACGCTCAACGACTTTTTCAGTCCTTAAATTGGTCACAAGAAAGATTATCTCAGACAGCTGCCACCACTTCTCTAGAAGAATTACGTCAAGAATTGGAGACCGAGATTGAGCAAGAAAAAGCCGCAGAAGTCTGAAACCGAAATTGTGCGAATTTTTACTCAATTATGCCTAATCTAGTATCTCCAAATTGATTATATGGGGACATATTAACCTTAATTATTTAGACTACAGTTTTTATCGCTGCATAAGTCGGAACATTTGCTAAAATTTAGGATATATTCACTTTGGCTATCTTTGATGTCATAATTTGGCAATGACAAACGAAAAACTCAGATTTATCGATCTTTTTGCTGGTATTGGAGGATTTAGATTAGCTTTCGAGAGCGTTGGTTATGACTGTGTATATTCTTGTGAAATAGACGAAAACTGTCGAAAAGTATATTTCAATAATTTTCAAGAAATTTCCGATCAAGATATTAGAAAAATTGCTATCCATGACCTCCCTGATTTTGAAGTGTTGACAGCAGGATTTCCCTGTCAACCCTTTAGCATTTCTGGAAAACGAGCCGGATTTAGAGATACAAGGGGAACTCTATTTTTTCACATCTGCGAAATAGTAGAATTAAAAAAGCCGAAAATAATTCTTCTGGAAAATGTTAAACACCTAATTCACCTCGACAAAGGCAAAAACTTAGATATTATTTTGCATTCTTTGGAAGAACTGGG
>NZ_JASJFE010000482.1:0-5111 GCF_030067735.1 Microcystis sp. M53598_WE2
AAAAAAACTATTAATAATCAGATAGCGAACGGTTTTATGTTTTAGCTCCTCGCGACGAAAGCGATCGAATTCTTGCCGTTTATAACTGACCATTTTTGACTCTTGCCAGTCCTTTTCCGCCGCTTCTAAGTCTTTAACTTCAATAGCTAAATCGTCGGCAATTTCTAACAACTGTTGACGGGTAATTTCTCCCTTATCCCCTTGACGGGAGATAGCCAAATAGAGAATTTCCTGCACATCCTCTTGACTGTAGGATTGGGGAGGGAAAAAATCGGGGTTTGGCATAGCGATAGAGAAAGAAATAGGTTCCTTCTCTATTATGGGCGATCGATTAGCGATTGACAGTTAGACGAGACAGGGAGTTTTTAACTGATTCATCCATGCTTCTAAATCCTGCAAAGAGCGATCGGCATATTGACCGTAACGTTCCCGTTTATTGCGGATTTTTCTGGTAAAATTCGGCAAAATGCCAAAATTTGGCGGCATCGGTTGAAAATGTTTCGGTTCGGCACTGCTGATAAACTCAAATAATGACCCCATCATCGTTGTGGTTGGCAATGTCACCGTTTCTAATCCTAAAGCTAAACGAGCGGCATTAGTTCCCGCTAACCATCCCCCAGCAGCCGCAGCCGTATAGCCTTCCGTGCCGATTAACTGTCCTGCCGCTAACAGCGTCGGTCGCGATTTAAACTGGAGACTGGAGGATAATAACTGGGGAGAATTGATAAAGGTGTTTTTGTGCATCACCCCCATGCGGACAAATTCGGCCTTTTCTAACCCCGGAATCAGACGGAAAACCCGTGTTTGTTCACCCCATTTTAAATTAGTTTGAAATCCCACCATATTCCACAATTGCCCCGCTTTATCTTCCATTCGCAACTGTATAACTGCGTAGGGACGTTGATCCGGATATCTGGGATCCGCTAATCCCACCGGTTTCAGGGGACCAAAACGCATGGTATCCTCTCCCCGACAGGCTAATTCTTCGATTGGCAGACAAGCCTCGAAAAATTTGGCATTTTCTCGCTCAAAATCCTTTAATTCTGCTTGTTCTGCCTGTTTTAGTTCTTGCCAGAAGTGCAGGTATTGTTCCCGATCCATGGGACAATTGAGATAGGCGGCCTCACCTTTATCGTAACGGGAGGCCAGAAAAGCGATCGATCGATCGATCGATTCCCCTAGAATAATCGGACTAGCGGCATCAAAAAAGCTCAGATAGTCCAGGCCGGCAAAATTTTGCAGATCTGCGGCCAAAGCAGCACTGGTTAACGGTCCAGTGGTTAAAACGACGATACCATCCCGGGGAATTTCCGTGATCTCCTGACGTTTTAAGGTGACTAGAGGGTGGTTAGCCAAGATTTCCGTCAAATTTCGACTAAAGACCCCTCGATCGACCGCTAAAGCCCCTCCTGCGGGGACACTGTGCTGATCGGCCTGGGCAATAACTAGAGAATTTAAGCGTCGTAATTCTTCATGGAGTAACCCGGTGGCGCGATCCACCGCCATGGCACCAAAGGAGTTACTACAGACTAATTCGGCTAAAAATTGGCTATGGTGGGCGGGACTAGAGCGAATTGGGCGCATTTCGTGCAGGATCACGGGAATACCTGCTTGGGCTATCTGCCACGCCGCCTCAGTCCCCGCTAATCCTCCACCAATTACATGAATAGGGCGATCGATCATAGTTGGGAGAAAATGGCTAGAGTAGGATTATTTTAGCGTTAGTTCCGAGTCACCAAAAAATAGGGCCAGCCTAGGGCGATCGCATGAAGATTGGGGCTGATCACAAACTCAGGTTATAATCAAGGAAGGGATAGAATATTATATTTTATCTCGTCACGGTTTTTGCTTTCGAGAAGGTGGCAACACCGCCCCACTTTCTCACCATCTCCTTCCAGATGGGCTAGTTAGCGGTTTGACTTCTATGAACACCAATTATCTTGAAGAATACCAAAAATACCTAGCCGAATGGCAGAAAATGCTTCTGTCCGCTTGGGGTAATGGTCTTCCCACGACTACACCAGTGTTTGAGTTTCCGGAAACTTTGGTTAAATCCCTCGAATATCAACAAGAATGGGTGAAATCCTATCTAACCGCCCAAGAAACCGCCACCAAAGTTGCCCTCAATAGTCAGAAACAATTCTGGGATAGTTATTTCGGTTTTGCTCGTCAGTCCATGGCTGTAATCAATAAACCAGCTTAATTAGGTATCAATTGGCTAGATAGGGTTTGCTGAATAAATCTAAAAACCTTGTCCAACAAGGTTTTTAGACTTTTTTTCCCTCAAAAAGTGCCGACCTTTGGAGTGATTGGGGGGAAAATTCCTGGACTTTTTCCCTGAAAATTAGGTAATTGACCACCTGAAAATGGGTAAAACCCCACACCCCACACCCTACACCCCACACCCTGCCACCAGGAAAAACTTTTTTAGCAAACCCTAGATAGTTCGATTGGTGACTTAACTTCCCTTAAAAAATGAAATTCCTCAAATACAATCCCCTCTGGCTCTGTATTTGAGGCTTTTTTGGGTTTTATTACCTTTAGGCAATCAGGGAATTTTGGGGTTTAGCAAAAATCATCCGTCCGGCCGAGGTTTGCAGTGCAGATGTCACCACTACCCGCAATTCTCCCCCTAGATAATCTTTTCCTTCTTCTACCACCACCATCGTGCCATCTTCTAGATAACCGATGCCTTGGGTGGGTTCTTTTCCTGCTTTGAGAATTTTCAGATCCAAAGTATCCCCAGGCAAGTAGATCGGGCGTACTGCTTGGGCGAGATCGTTGACATTCAAGATGGTGACTTTTTGCAGATTGGCCACTTTACTGAGATTATAATCGTTCGTGAGCAAGGTGGCGTTAATCTCTTGGGCAAGATGGACTAATTTAGCATCTACGGTGCTAATATCCTCATAATCGGCCGGATGAATGACAATGCGATCAGGGAATTCTTGCTGCATCCGGTTTAAGATATCTAATCCGCGTCTTCCTCTGACTCGTTTTTGGTCATTACTGCCATCCGCTAACTGTTGCAATTCCTGAAGGATAAATTGGGGAATGAGTATCTGTCCCTCGATAAATCCCGTGTCTAACAATTGTTCGATACGACCATCGATAATACAACTGGTGTCCACAACTTTGGTGGCGGCCGCTTGCAGGGTCCCTTCTGCCACTAGAATTGATTCCATACTATTGGGGTTAATCAGACGCAAAAAAGTGCGACCGTGGGTATCTGCTAAACTAACCCCCAGATAGGAAAACATAACACTGCCTAAAATAGCGATTATCGGCTTAACAAACGAGAATTCTCTGGGAATCGGTAGGAAGAAAATCGGAGCTAGGATCAGATTAGCAATCAACAAACCGATAACTAGACCGACCGAACGGGTTAAAATAACTTCGATCGGAGTTTGTCGTACTTGGGTTTCTAGACGACGATAGGTAGTTTGGGCAACTAAACCAAGGGCTAAACCAATAATTGAGGCAAAACCCGCCGATAACCAGCGTAAAGCTTCAATATTGCTGATTTGCGACTGGACAGCAACTGGCAGCAAGTCCACACCACTATAACCAATACTGGCAACAGCGAAGACGAATAGTAAAATTATGACAGCATCAAGCATGGGGATAATACCAGAGGGGATAGGGGGGAATGATGGTAGAAAAATAATGAGTATGGATACTTTTACATTATATCCGTGGGCCTCTCCTAATTTGTGTCGGGAAAGTTGCTTTCATTCTAGGAGATGTTCTCCCCAGCCATAATACATCTTAACGAAGATAAACGAAATTACAGTAGGAGGCAGGAGGCAGGAGGCAGCTTTATTCTCCCCACACCCCACACCCCACACCCCACACTCCCTTTTTTCCTTTTTCCTCATATAATGCCCTATTTTCACCCCATAACCTCGGTTTATATTCATATTCCCTTTTGTCGTCGGCGCTGTTTTTACTGTGATTTCCCGATTTTTGTCGTCGGTAATCGCACCAATCCGGCGACTTTTCCCCCTGTGGTGGAGTATGTGGAAATATTACAAGAAGAAATTAGTCTTAGTCAGGGGACGGGGAAACCCCTAGAAACAATTTTTTTTGGGGGGGGGACTCCTTCCCTGTTACCGGTGGAATTATTAGGAGCAATTCTGGATACTTTAGCCAAAAAGTTTGATTTTGCAGCTGATATAGAGATTTCTATGGAGATTGATCCAGCTACCTTTAGTTTAGAACAATTACAGGGTTATCTTAGCGCGGGAGTCAATCGGGTTAGTTTAGGAGTACAGGCTTTTCAAGAACCATTATTACAGGTTTCTGGTCGATCGCATACCGTTAAGGATATCTATCAGGCAGTGGAATTAATTCAGGGATTGGGAATAGTTAACTATAGTTTGGATTTGATTTCAGGATTGCCACAACAAACCCTGACAGATTGGGAAAATTCCCTAGAAAAAGCGATCGAACTGCAACCGGCCCATCTTTCCTGTTACGATTTGGTCTTAGAAGCGGTTACTCCTTTCGGTAAACAGTATCAACCGGGGAAAAAACCCTTACCCGATGATGAAACCACGGCAAAAATGTATGTTTTAGCCGGTGAAAAACTAGCTTTAGCCGGTTATCAACATTACGAAATTTCTAACTATGCTAAACCGGGTTATCAATGCCGACATAATCGAGTTTACTGGGAAAATCGTCCCTATTACGGCTTTGGTATGGGGGCTGCTAGTTATCTTCATCAACAACGTTTTACCCGTCCGCGCAAAAGTCGCGACTATTTCGCTTGGGTAAAAGAAGGCTGTCAGATTGACGTGGAGAAAAATAGTTTGATTGATGATCTTCTCGAAACCTTAATGCTAGGGTTAAGGTTAGGGTCAGGGGTGAGTTTACCCGCCATTGAAGCTAATTTTGGTTCGGAAATCAAAAAAGCAATTTTAGAGGTCTTAGAGCCGCATAAACAGCGTAATTTAGTAATAATTGAGGGGGATAGCAGGGTCAGATTAAGCGACCCCGAAGGTTTTTTGTTTTCTAATCTAGTTTTAACCGATTTATTCGATCGCTGGCAATAGTCAGAAACTATATTTTAAGTAGCTGGTTATAATTAAATTAAAAATGGATTTTAGCTT
>NZ_JASJFE010000225.1:0-6554 GCF_030067735.1 Microcystis sp. M53598_WE2
AATGCGATTTTTATATTCGTCAATTTCTGCGACTACCACTTTAATTGCTTGACCAACTTTAAAGAAAGTCATGGGAGAATTAAAAGAGGCTCCTGTCACCTGTTTAGCATGGAGTAATCCCGTCACTCCACCGCAATCGACAAAGACACCGTAGGGTTGTAATTTAACCACGGTGCCACTTAATAATTTACCCACAGCTAATTGACTGATAGCGTTAGCGCGAGCAATTTCTCGCTGAGATAAAACTAATTTATTATTTTCTTGATCGATTTGAATAAAAGTTGCGGTTAAAAGTTGTCCGATGAGGGAATCTAAATCATTTTTTTCGATTAAATGGGAGCGAGGGATAAATCCTTTTAATCCCTCCACTTCCCCCGTCACTCCCCCCTTATTCACCCCCGTGACGCGCAGCTGCACCGACTTGCCACTTTCAGAGATTTCCCTGACATTTTCCCAAGCTTTTTGTAGTAATAATTGCCGCAGAGACAGGGTAACTTGTCCTTCCGCGTCCTGTCCACGGGTAATCAGAAAATCGAATTCTGCATCTATGGGTAAAGCTTCGGCAATGGAAGTAACATTTTCCAGGGAAATTTCCCTTAAAGAAATAAAAGCGGAGGATTTGCCGCCAATATCGATGAATGCTCCATCGGAGGTGTGTTGATCGACTCTCCCGCGCACGATCTGCCCTTTTTCAAATTGATAATCGTATTGATCAAGAGCTTTGGCAAAATCGTCCATGGAAAAGGCAGGGTTCGGTGTCATGATAAATAGAATGGTTACAAGTATAATTTCGATCTGCTTCCAGTGTAAGCTGAAGCTTGAGGGGTCAGACCATTAAGATTTAAGAAGGCTAAATAACTCTAGCACATGATCCCAAGCAGATTTGGCCGCATTAGCATTATAACTAGCCCTTTGGTCGCAGAAAAAGCCATGGTCGGCATTTTCATAGCGGAAAACTCGATGAGGAATTTGATAACGGATTAATGCGTTTTCTATCTCATCCACTTGCTTTTGAGGAATACTCGCATCTAACATCCCGAAAAATGCGTAGATTGTCCCCTTGATTTGGGGAGTCACCTTCACTGTCCCTTGGCCACCCCCAGGGGTTCCCGTGGTGATTCCCGCACCGTAAAAAGAGGCACTAACTTTGATATCCTCTAGAGTGGAGACAAGATAAACCACATGACCACCAAAACAAAAACCGATCGTGCCGACACCGGTTTTTTGCACCTGTGGCAAACTATAAAGATAATCGATGGTGGCTTGGATATCGCTGATTAATTCGGCTGCTTTGGTTTGTTCTTTGTACTGACGACCGATTTCGATATCTTCTATACTGTACCCCGTTTCAAAACCCGGAGCGAATCGCTGATAAATGGCAGGAGCGATCGCTATATAGCCTTCTTGGGCAATTCTGCGGGTGACATCGCGAATATGGTCGTTTACGCCGAATATTTCCTGAATCACGATAATTGCCGGATAAATTCCCACCCGATCGGGAATGGCTAAATAGGCATCTATGTCAATATCTTTGTTAGGAATCGTAACAGTTTGCGTATTAATAGTCATAATTTTCTCGATGAAAAGGGTGTTAGGGTGTTAGGGTGTTGGGGTTTTAGGGTCTTAGGGTTGTAGGGTTTTAGTTGAATTCCCCCAATTCCCCATCTCCCCAATTCCCCATCTCCCAATTCCCCAATTCCCCAATTCCTCAAATCAAAACAAACTTTGCCAGGGCTGCGGCCACCCCATTTAAGTCTACACTAGGGGCAACCCAATCGGCTTGATCCTTAACAGCTTGGGGAGCATTACCCATGGCAACACCGACACCCGCATAGGTGAGCATAGAAACATCATTAAAATTATCACCGATCGCCATAACGTTTTGCGGTTGTAATCCTAGGATATCTTCGGCCAAAAATTGGGTGGCGCTTCCCTTAGTGGCCTCAACGTGGGTAACTTCAAAAAAAGTCGGACTCGATTGGGTAAAGTATAAATCTTGATTTTGATAGCGTTGCTGTAAATGATGCCAAATCTCGGCGATAAATTGCTTATCTTCCCCCATGGCCAGGATTTTAGTGGTTTTGTGGGCAACTTTGCGTAAATCTCCCACTGCTTGGGCAATAATACCCGATCGCTGCCGATAGAATTCCGTTTCCGCGTTTAATTGCCGCACATAAAGCACATCGTCCATATAAAAATTAAGGGAGATTTTCTCTTTCCATTGGGGTTGTTCGAGATAATCTAAAAGATCGATCGCCAAGTCGGGGGAAATGGGAGTATGTCGATGGTGAACTTGGGAAACAGGATCTTGAATCCAAGCGCCATTGTAAGCAATTAAAGGTAAAGTGGATTTAAGGCGTTTATGAAAACGTAAAGCCGAGCGGTACATCCTACCAGTGCCAATAGCGACGGGAATTCCCTTTTTTTGGACGGCCGAGACAGCTTGCACCACAGCTGGATTAACCTGATTGTTATCACCGGCGATCGTTCCATCCACATCGACAACGATTAAGCGAATATCCACAGTTATGTCCCATTCAACAGTCAACAGTTATTGACACTCTCGCCGTCAAGCTACGCTGTGACTGGAGATTCTTGCTTCTACTCCTCTTAACTAGACACAATCGGAAGACTATGCCCCCGTCAGACCGAATCCACAAGCGTTTTAGTTTAACGTCTACCGACTGCCCGGCGGCGGACGGATCTGAATTTTATTTGTGGGCAGAATTGACCTTAGCCGTTAAGCTTCTATCCTGCTTGACCCGTCACCATTACATTTTCAAGGGCGATATTTGTTCCGAGGTACAAAGGAGCGGGAGGTTTCCGTGATCCCTTACGCGCTTTACCGCTTTCTGTATTCTAGCGAAATCCCTCGAAAATTGTCAAAGTATTGAAAGCTAGGATGGAAGGCATGGGATTAAATGCAACAGTCCGAACATTTGGATACACGAATAAAACAATATTAAATTGGGAAAAGAAATTATCAGCCTGACAAGAAACGTTAGTATTTAACTCTAGATAAAATGTCACCATAATTACCTCAACTGCCCTAGTTAATTATTTTTAGCTAGTTGACTAACAAGCCATGCTCTTAAATTCTTTTCTGCCCTCACTTCATCCTCTTTAGCAGTGGCTAAAAATTCATAGAGTTTAGTTTTCGGAACTAGGGGAAAAGTCGGACTAAATTCTCCTTCCTGATAAACCCCCTTTTCTAACCGATAAATGCGCCAGATTTGTCCATTAAAACGCCATAATTCCGGCACTCCCAAACGGGCATAAAGTGCTAATTTATTAATATCCGTATGGGTGATATCCACTTCCACCACTAAATCTGGGGGCGGATCTTCAGTTAAATTAATCCTTTTTCCTAGCACTTTAGCTTGATTTTGAATATAGTAGGCATTATCGGGTTCTGCTCCTCGTTCTAAATCTTCCCTAGCTAGAGTTGTGGAACCCATACTTTTAATTTTTAAACCCAATTCTACCACCAAAATCCGAATAAATAATCCGATTAATTCTCGATAAAACTCGTGTTCTTCTAGGGGCATAGTAATCTCTAAAGTGCCACGATCATAAAATAAATGGGCGCGATTATTTTCCCCTAGTGCCTGTAAAATTTGCTGATAGGATAACCAACTGAGATGATAAAAAGTAACCCGTCTTTCTGCCCGGATTTCGCTAGTATTTAACTCCAGAGGAACTGTCACCATAACTGCCCCGAAAAGCGAAATTTATGCCCAAAAAAGGGGGTTGACTCACCCCCTGATCATCTTATCAAACCAGTGCCGGAACCTGGGGCCAACGCCCGATCGTCTTACCAATGACCGCTAACTCCTGAGTTAATCGATCGAATCGGTCGGGGGTCAAGGATTGCGGCCCATCAGATAGGGCTTTCGCCGGGTTAGGATGTACCTCGATCATCAAGGAATCGGCCCCGGCTGCCAGGGAAGCCATGGCCATGGTCGGGACATATTCCCATTTACCCGTACCGTGGCTAGGATCGATCATGATCGGCAGGTGAGTTAAAGTTCTTAAAACGGGAATACAGGATAAATCTAGGGTATTGCGAGTATATTTACTGTCAAAGGTGCGGATACCGCGTTCGCAGAGAATGACATTGCTATTTCCTGCTGCGAGGATATATTCTGCCGCCATCAACCAATCTTCAATAGTGGCCGCCATGCCGCGCTTGAGTAGGACTGGTTTCGGTTGCGCCCCAACTTTTTTCAGGAGGGAAAAATTCTGCATATTGCGCGCCCCCACTTGCACCACGTCGGCTATTTCGACAATCTTATCGAGATCCGCCGCGTCCATTACTTCCGTGATAATACCCAAACCACTGGCATCTCTAGCCGCCGCTAGTAATTCCAAAGCGCTTTCCCCGTGACCTTGGAAAGCATAGGGAGAAGTGCGGGGTTTGTAGGCACCACCGCGGAGGAATTGCGCTCCGGCTGCCGCCACTCGTTTGGCAGTTTCCACGATCATCGCTTCATTTTCCACCGAACAGGGGCCGGCGACAATGCTAACGGTATGATTTCTGCCGATGGGGATAACACCCTTAGGAGTGGGGACTAAAACCTCGCTGTATTCGCCGTGACGGTATTCTAAAGAGGCGCGTTTGAAGGGTTGTTCGACTCGCAGGACGGTTTCGATCCAAGGGCTTAATTCTTGGATTTGTAGGGGGTCTAATTCCCTGGTTTCTCCGACTAAACCGATGACAACTTTATGCTTACCGACGATTTTTTCGGGACTTAATCCCCATGCCTCGAATTCGGCACTGACGCGCTCGATTTCAATTTCCGGGGAACCAACTTTCATGACAATAATCATGGCATTAACCTTTTATTTTTTTCTTTAATCTCTATTGTTGACGATTTCTAGAGGTTATCTATTTTTCTTCCACTTCTTTTTTGCCGGACCGCCAGGCGGCGATCGTTCTGCCAAAATTAGCTTGAAATTCTTGCCATCCTAGCCAATCCCCCACCCGATCCTCATCCCAAGAAGCGGAGAAGATGCCATAACTCAGACCGATGAAACCTAGACCAAATAGGCTTAAACTGACGAGCATGGCGACGTAGGAAGGGATTTCGAGAAGATCGTGGCTAATAATCCAGTAGAAGCCAAAAAAGGAAGCTATCCCCAGTGCCGTCGGCAGGCCACAAAATACCGCCATCCGTTTGGCCATCCGTTGACTGACCACTTGCGGAATCGCCTTTAAGCTGGTTTCCTCGGAGCGATTTTTTAGGGGCGGTGGCACGGGACTAGGGGCAATTTTCGGGGTTTTTCGCTTATTTTGGCGCGGCTCAAAGGGGAGACGTTCTTTTTTCTCCGTCGATTTCGATTCAGAGGCCATGGTAGGGATGCAAAGGGGGTATGCTTAACGGCGAATTCCGAGACGACCAATCAGGGTTTGATAACGTTGTTGATCTTTCTTCTGGATATAGGTTAACAGTCCCCGACGACGACCGATCATCTGGAGTAATCCCCGACGGGAAGCATGGTCTTTCGGGTTAGCTTTCAGGTGTTCGGTCAGTTGGTTGATTCTCTCGGTTAAGAAAGCTACCTGTAACTCCGATGATCCTGTATCGGTTTCGTGGGCCTGATATTGGCTGATTAGTTCTTGTTTTTTGGTCTGGGTTAAGGCCATAGGACTCGTGATCTCTGCTTAAACACTGCAATCTATCATAGTATCACGTTTCTGGTCGATCCGTAAACATTGTTCGGGAGGCAGGAGATAGGGTGATAGGGTTTTGGGGTGATAGGGTGATGAGACAGCTTCCCCACCTCCCCACTTCCCCACTTCCCTATCTACCCCACTTCATAATCCATAATTCCCACACCCCACACCCCACTTCCCCACTTCCCAATTCCCAATTCCCCAATTCCGCAAATCATGGCAAAATCTTAGACATAGCGTCTAACTTACCCTGAAGATTCCATGCTGTTAAAATCCACGACCCGTCATATTCGCATTTATACGGCTGAAGTAAAAAATAATCAATTAATCGAGAGTAACAATGTCTTGACTCTTGATGTGGATCCCGATAATGAATTTAATTGGGAAGAAGTGGCTCTCAATAAGGTTTATAGTAAGTTTGATGAATTGGTAGAGTCCTACAATGGGGAAGAACTGAGCGAATATAATCTCCGTCGCATCGGTTCAGATCTAGAACATTTTATCCGTTCTCTCCTGCAAAAAGGCGAAATTAGCTATAATCTCAATGCCAGAGTGCAGAACTATAGTATGGGTTTACCGAAATTAGGGTGAACGATTCCGCGTCAGTCCCCACCCGGATACCTAGGGGGGTGGGGAATTGGCCTCGCGGCAATGAAGCGAACAATTGCCCGTCACTCATCCCTAATAATCGGATTGATTGAAATGTACCTTAAGTCCCACTTTCCGCACTTCTTAACAGCCTACAATCCTTTACCAGTAAGGACTATAGCGACAATGATTGATTTTTATCCAAGTGAAGAATTGTAATTTTTTTTCTTAGAAAAAACCAATTATTGAAAATGTTCTCAATAGTAGTTTCTACAGTGAAGGTTTTTCG
>NZ_JASJFE010000359.1:0-5266 GCF_030067735.1 Microcystis sp. M53598_WE2
AAGGCCGTTTTGAACGGGTTATTCAAAGCTCGGAAAAACTGATCAATTGGGAACGGTTTAATAATCTTTTTAATCGAGGTTATCAGTCAGCGATTAGTGTATTTTCAATGTTTATTTTGACCCCGATGTTTATTAAAAACGAAATCGATTATGGGGAAATTAGTCAAGCGAGTTTATGCTGTTTCCTTTTTTCTAATGCCTTGGGACAATTAATTACTGAATGGGGAACATCGGGTAAAGTTTCAAGTTATATTGAACGGTTAGCTACCTTGACAGATGCCTTAAAAGTTGCCAGTGAAGAGCCGAAAAACTTAAGTCGTATTATCACCCTGGAAGATAATCGTCTAGCTTTTGAAAATTTTACCCTACAAACTCCCGATTATGAAAAGGTAATTGTGGAGAATTTATCGGTTTCTGTCCCTTTGGGAGAAAGCCTACTGATTATTGGCCCCAGTGGTCGAGGAAAAAGTTCCTTGTTACGAGCAATCGCCGGTTTATGGAAAGCAGGTAGCGGCCGTTTAGTTCGTCCTCCTTTAGCTAAAATGTTATTTTTGCCCCAACGTCCTTATATTATCCTTGGCAGTTTACGCCAGCAATTACTTTATCCCCATACCAATGATCAGGTGAGCGATGAAGAATTAGAAAATATCTTAAAAAAAGTCAATCTTCAACATTTATTAACTGACAAAAATAGCTTAGATAAAGAAGTCAACTGGGAACAAATTTTATCTCTGGGAGAACAACAAAGATTAGCTTTTGCTCGACTATTAATCACTAAACCTACCTTTACTATCTTAGATGAAGCAACTAGCGCTTTAGATTTGGCCAATGAAGCCAGCTTATATCAGCAATTACAGGAAAGTGAAACCACTTTTATTAGTGTTGGTCATCGGGAAAGTTTATTTAATTATCATCGATGGGTCTTAGAGTTAACAGAAAATTCCCATTGGCAGCTGTCAACTGTAGAAGATTATCAGCGTAAAAAAGTTAATGACATGGTCATGATGTCAAAAAAATCAGAAGATTTTTCGGCGGTAAAAATAGAGCCTTTGTTTGAGGTTAAAACTGAGCATGATGCGGAAATTGCCGGAGTTTCTGAAATAGCCGAAGGTTTGTCCCATCAACAAATGCAGTCCCTAACTGATTATTCTTTAAGTAGCGTTCGTAATCGAGCCAGTTTAGGTAAAATTATTACTGCCAAAGATGGTTTTAATTATCGTTACGATAAAGACCCAAAAACCTTAAAATGGGTGAGAATATAGCTAATGGGGTGACAAACAGATTGAAAGTGAGACAGAGTATTCAGACTTCCCCCTCTCAGGAGAACTAGAGAATCAGGTTTTTGCTGGGTAAGTTGATTAACAAGCTACTAACTGATAACTGATAACTGATAACTGATAACTGGTATAGGAGTTTTATCAAATGAAAGCACTGGAAAAACTGGTGACGGAACGATTATATTTAGTCCCCTTCAAGCTTGAACTTCTCAAGGCCGCAATTATAGGTATCGATGAATTAGCAACAATTTTGGGGGTAAAAGTTGCAGCTGACTGGGCCGAACAAGAGTTGATTCAAGCTTTCCCTGATATTGCGAATATTTTGCTGCAATTCCCCTTACAAAATGAATGGGGATGGGGGAGTTTAATTATTCATCAAGCAGAAAATACTCTTATTGGTCATGTGATGATCAAAATTATTCCTGATGTCACAGGTTTACCCACAGATGCTGTAGAAATTGGCTATCAAGTAGCGCCGTTATATCGACGACAAGGCTACGCATCTGAGGCGACAAAAGCAATGATGGACTGGACACTTTCTCAACCTGGTATGCAAACAGTGACCGCTGGCTGCGCTCCCGATAATATAGCTTCAAAGCGAGTTTTAGAAAAAATAGGCATGGATCTGATAGAAGCACGAGAGAAAGTCTTGGTCTGGAAATTAAGTAGGGTTTGCTGAAAAAGTTTGTTGGTGGGGTTAGGAGTCAGTTATCAGTTATCAGTTATCAGTTATCAGTTCACTGAGAAAACTCCCCACTTCCCCACTTCCCACACCCTACACCCCACACCCCACACCCCACACCCTACACCCTCTTTCAAGTCAGTAGTCGGGGGGGAAATCTGGAGTCAGAGCCTCGTCGATGCGATAAAATACTCTGGCTCTGTCTTTGTTGGTTTATGAGTTGACGAGAATTTCAGCGATCGCCTGGGAGATAGGAAAATAAGGAGGATAAAGTTCTAGCCAGAAAAACTCGCCAACGGGATTAATTTCTAAAAAGATATAACGTTCATCTGGTGTGACAATCATATCAATTGCACCATAATTAAGACCGAAATATTTCACTAATTCTAGTAGTTGTTTTTCAATAGTTTTCGGTAAATCGTAGGGTTGCCATTGTTGATGGAGCGCTCTTCCCTCTTTTCGCCAATCGTAGATAGCGCCGTCTAATTGTTGGGAATTAATCGCCGCCGTAAATATTTGTTCACCGACGATAGTGATGCGTAATTCCAAAGCTTTAGGAATGTTTTCCTGAAAAGTCATTGGACAAAATTGCAAACCTTCCAAATTATCTAGGTCTTCCTTTGTAACAGGACTGGTAAAAACAACCATTTCCTCTTGCTTGTCTCCATAAATAGCAAATTGAGACAGCATTTTAGTCACAATTCCCGTTGCTTCAAACTCCTGAGCAAATTGCTTGACAGCTTCAGGATTATTAGAAGTTAAAGTCCCCGGAATTAATAAACCTAATTGTCGCGCTACTTGTAACTGCAATTGTTTATGATTGGCATGATCTACCTTAGCAATTGGATCAAGATGAAAGCCAGATAAACTAGCAATCATTCCTCGAATACTTAACCGACATTCCTTAAGAGAAGCTTCGCGAAATTGACTATCCATCCCATCGGGTAATTTTAGTCCGTATCTCATGCGTCGATACCAGACAGAAGAAACTTCTTTTAGCTCTAATTTTTGGTCTCCATCGGTAATAATTCCGCCTTTTTGACCGCCTGAGTAAAGATCAACTTTCACCTCTGTAGGGAAGCGATCGGTATCAAAACGGAAGGCTTTTTTCCCCATCGTTTCTATGGCTTTGATTACCAGAGGAATACTTTCATTATCGTGGCTAAAAGTAACAATTAAAACGGTCATAGATTTCCTTGATGATTTGGGATTGAGAATCCTGATTAGATTTTGGATTGAGAATCTTGATAATCCTAAAATCCTCAAAATCCTGATTAGGTTTTGGTTTGATTTTTAGCATACTAAAAAATCAGCGATCGCATTAGAAATAGGTAAATCTAAATCCCGTTCTAACATTCCCCACTCACCACCCGGATTAACTTCTAAAAAAACGTATTCTCCCCCAGGAGTTAAGATAAAATCAAACGCCCCAAAATTCAACCCTATATTAGCCATAAAAATCTGAAGTTGCTGCAATAGTGAATCGGGTAAAGTATGATGTTGCCAAGCACCCGGATCAATACCCGGTCTTCGCCAATCTACGGCAGAATTATTATACTGAGAAGATTCTAAAGCTCCCACAAATGTCTGTCCATTAACCACGACAACTCTCAATTCTAATTGTTTGGGAATTTCCGCTTGAAAAACCATGGGACAATAACGTAAAGATTCCGCTTCCTCAAGGTCTTCTGCTTTCACCCTACTGGTATAAAGAAAAAATTCCGGCGACTCCATACTTCTGGCGATCGCAGTTAACAATTTACTCACCATTCGTCCCTGAACCTGGGAAAAAAACTCCCGGGCAGCATCAGGATTATTGGTCACTAAAGTGGGGGGAATAATCAAGCCAACTTCTGAGGCCAAACGAAGTTGTAATAACTTATTTTTAGCCCTCTCAATTTGCGCTAAATTATCTAACCAACGCGCTGACCTTAAACTATCCCAAAAACCAGCCAAAGTCGTCTGGGATTCTCGCACACAAGCCTCCCGAAACTGAGGATCTAAATCCCCTGTTAGTTCAGGTTGCCAAATACGTCTTGTCCAAACAGATTGCACCTGTTGACTATCAATAGATTGATGGTTATAGGTTAATTGATAAAAACTTTTTTTCCCATTAAATTGGGCTGCTAATTGAACCTCTAAGGGAAATTTATCGGTATCTAAGCGAAAAGGTGTGGCTCCTTTTTTTTCTATCGCCTCAGCCACGCGGTCAATCGTGAAAAAATCGCCGCTATGGGTCAACAATAAAACAACTTTAGGCGATTCTTTCATATCAGTGGGAAATTCCTATATTTAAATTTCTTTTTGTCTCTCTTAACTGGCGACTAATTCCGGTTTAGTGGTCAGAATCGAATATTCGCAAGACCGGGGATTGTCCATCCGCTCTTGAGCATTGAGGATTTCTAACCCCACCACGTTCCCCCACTGGTCATAGTCGAGAATCACCCCCGGACTCTGCTCGTCGCTTTCTGCAATTGGCACATTACTTAAGGTGATTTTGAGAGCATCAACGACTGGATCATAGGTCACTTTCATGGCGTTCTCCAATATTTGCTGAACTACCTACACTTTTCTTGCGGGTAAGTGTAGGTTTTCTACCCAACAGATAGCGGAATCGTGGATTTCTTGCGTCCTCTCCTACCCTATCCGATTTCCAGTTGGCTGTCGTTATTATCGATCTGACTGTCTAACAGTATTTGCGTAGGTTTCCATTCCCCATCCATTGTTTGACAAGTGCATACCAACCATACGGATTGGTCTCCATCCCCGAACTCAAGGTGACAATCTTGGCAGGTTTCTTGGAAGTTTTGATCCCCGAACTGCAATTCCCCATCTATATTACCGATATGGTCACTAAGCCTCAGTTCGGTGGGCATCCATTCTCCATCGCGAGCTTGGCACTCAGCACTCAGGATTGTGCTGTTAGGGTCGTAGTTAATACTGCTGCAAGTGTGCGAAAAATTGGGCATGACAACTCTGTGTGTTAAAAAACAATATGATTCAGCATAGTGCCTTAACAGCCGACATTCCGCACATCTTCATATACTTTTATATATTTTTACATTCCCCAAGATGTTTTAACGAAAAACCTTGATTGTAGAAACTACTATTGAGAACATTTTCAATAATTGATTTTTTCTGAGAAAAAAATTTACAATTCTTCACCTTGATCAAAATCCATCATTGTAGCTATAATCCTTACTGGACAAGGATTGTAAGCAATATATTGGTAAAAATTATTAATTCAATGTTAAGAAGTGCGGAAAGTGGGATTTAATACTCCACACTTAAAACTCAAATCTGATAA
>NZ_JASJFE010000187.1:0-9019 GCF_030067735.1 Microcystis sp. M53598_WE2
AAAGTTCCTAAACCTAAAGTGCTTAAAAATTTAATGTTATCAAACAAAAAATCAAAGTTTTTAACCTTATGGACTAAAGGTAAATGAATATGCCATTCCCAGAGAACGTTGGACAAGGGAAATAGATGTACAGAATATCCATTCATTGTTAATGTTCTAGATATCTCAAGAAAAAAAAGTAGATGATTCTTGACGTGTTCCACCACTTGGTTAGAAATGATTACATCAAAAAAATTATCTGGATATTGCCACTTTTCATCATCATAAATTAAAGTTAGTCTTTCATGCCAATCTACCCCAGAAAAATTCTTTGATAGATTTTCAATTGTTTCATCCATAAACCCCTTTTTTTGAACACCATGATTAACCACGTCTAAACCATAGACTTTCCAATTAATATTTGGCTGTACACAGGGAAGATTTTTTGTCAAGTATGCAATCAATTGTCCGTTACCACACCCAACATCTAGAATTTTGACTTCTTGATCAGTTGAATGTCTGTAAGATTCAGTATTGATTATACTTAATAAATGCTGATAATTAGTAGGATTTTCTACATTCTTCATAGACAGTTTCTAACCCGTTTGACTTGTTAATTACTTAAATGCGTTCATGCAAATATCGCTCGAATAAAAAGGATTATTTGCAGTCTTTTAAAATTCTTTTCAAGGTTTTGTAATCCGTATGTAAATGGATATTATTTTTAACAACTAAACCTCGTACAGCCCCCCAAATCCAAGATAAAATCAGCCCAGACAAACCAAAATTATCATAAATAACTCTAGCGTACTCCTGCTTACAATTCGCTAATTTTGAGTTATCTTGATAGGAACTGCTGGCACCACCAAGTCTAAAAAAAGCAATTGTAGATTTGTCTTTGATTGACGATGCACTCATCTTATAAATCTTTTGATTAAGGTCGAAATCAGCATATATTTTATATTTGGTGTTGAACGGAAGTTGAGCAAGTAGGTTTTTCTTAATGAATAGTCCTTGCGGACATAAAGTATTTTTGAACACAATCAATGGATTATATCTACTGATCCGTAGCTGACCGTTATCCATAATTACATTGCCGTGAATTATGTCCGTATTGTTTAAACTTGCTTTTTGAATAGATTGGCTAGGTATATTTAACAATATATCATCGCTCCCCAGGTAGTAAATGTAATCTCCTTGACTCAATTTCCAGCCTTTATTCATCGCATCATATATACCTTCGTCAGGTTCGCTCAACCAATAATCTATCTGATCATTATACTTACGAATAATATCAATTGTGCTGTCCGTAGAACCTCCGTCTATAATAATATACTCAACATTATTGTAAGACTGGCTAATGACACTCTGAATTGCTTGCTCTAAGTGCTTTTCTCCATTAAAAACTACCGTTATAACAGTAACCAGAGGAACTGCAAATTTTTCCGATAACTCACTTGTCTCTGGGTAGGAGTGCTTGAAATATCCCTTTGTTCTTAATCCTCCTTCTCCCCTGCGTTCTGGATTTGGTTGCAAAAATAAATAAGATTGCACTTTTGCAGAAGGATCGTTAATAATAGCAGGTCTCTCCATCGTTACTCGGCGAGTTGTAGAGAAGTTAGCATCTAGCTCGATAAATTTTTTCTCTTGCAATGGTGGCTTTATTGTCATATCCTGTCTTGATACTGGCAAGCTAAAAGCTTTGTAATCAAGATTACAAACTAGCTCAGTTTGTAATTAGCCCTATAGAACTAGAAAGATTATTGCTGCTCTCTCATACTTGCCAAAATACTATTAAACTAGCCTAGGGGTTATATCAGCTAATATGATTAGCTAAAAAAATTAACTTCAAGACCTAGAGGAAGTGTACCTGATCATGAACTTATTGTCAAGAAAATTTTTAACCAGCCAATAAGTAGTCGTGCAAAATTAATTTCCTAGTCGAGACAGGAGACTCCGAGACAGGAGACGGGGGACTCCGAGACAGCTATCAGGGATCAGATTTGAATTTTTAGTTCACTGTTTACTGGTCACAGCAAAAAGCTTTTGGCTGACGGGTGACGGCGTGGATGTGTAATTAATTTTGCTTAGGTACTTACTAGAAAGCCAACGGCTCTCCCGATATAATGGAGAAAAATGTTGGAATATCTTCCATTTAGCCTCCTGGACAGTCATTATAGACAATTACTCCAGCCCCGAATTAATTCAACGGGATGATTAGACCTCGACCTAATATTATCTCAAGACTAAAAGTTATTCTAGTCAGGGAACACACCCAAATAAAAATAATTTTAATTGCTTCATATTTTTTCAGTGAAATTGAATTAGCGACGATAGATATACATTTCAGCCATCGAACTATTTAGTTAGTACATAAGCTAAAGGCAGGCTGTGATTGGGTTATAATTTTTGGAGATGTCTATTGATTACTAGCCGGTCAACATCTAGATTTATTCTGGCAAATCCCCAAAACACTCTCGATAGCGTTGGAGCAATGCTTCTAAATCCTCAGCCCGCATTCTTTCCTGTTGGGCCCGCATTCTTTCTTGTTGGGCCCGCATTCTTTCCTGTTCAGTTAGCTCTGACTCCGTGGGCAGTAAATCGCCGGCAAAAGTCGCCCAACGCAGCCAAACTGCCTCAACTCCCTTATACTCCCCTTGCCAGCGTACCAAAGCCAACCCTAGCCTTTGACTGAAAAATCTTTCTCCCGTCTCTAGAGATAATGGCTCGTAGTTGCCGTCTCTGAGGATAAAACCTGCCCAGTCTTCAGGATTGAAGGGATCGTACCAGAAATATTCTGGCACTCGCAAACGGTCTTGATAGACCGCTTTCTTTTCAGTTTTATCCTGTGGGGCAGTACTTTCGGAAAGGAGTTCGATAACCACATCGGGAGCTTTCCCCTCTTCCCAAACCACCCAACTTTTTCTTTCCGCTTTGGGAACCCCCAGGACAGCAAAGAAATCGGGGCCGCGAAATTCCTCGGTTTTTAACTGTGCGGCACTGAAATAAACGAACATATTGCCGCCTACATAGCCATCTTCCCTAGCAGCTAACCAGGGTAACAAGGCATCTATGAGGATATCCATCTGGAGTTTATGTCGTTGGGTTTCCATGGGAACGCCGTCATCGCAGGGCAATTCATCTTGGGTGGGCAGTGAAAGTCGAGAAGGGGAAATAGTTGAAGTCATCGGAGCTAGGCTGGTGATTGGACTTAAGGAGCTTTTTCCTCTAGCATTGGGGAGAATATCTAGCCGCTAGAATTGAGATGGGGGCAAAATGTTATGGCAATTATAGCCTTCTTCTAGGAAATTAGTTTTTTAAGCACATAAGTGGGTGGGTGGAATTAAATATAAGATGAACGTAGGTTGGGTTGAAGCATGAAACCCAACACCCGCTCATGTTACGCTACCCCTAACCCATCCTACAAATAATTGGGCTCTCTTCTTCTTTGTGTGATAAGTTTAACTTATATAGGAGCGCTCAATCTTTGTGTCCTTTGTGTCTTTGTGGTTCCTTCCACTCGCTCGCCAGCAGGACTGTATCTTAGAATACATTTTACCCACCAAACCTAAGAGAGCCATAATTGTGCCTCCCTACTTATATTAAGTGAGCAGTATTAAAGCTGATCACTGAAAAATCTCCCCAACACCTAGCACCCCCACTAAGGCCCTTTTTGACTCCTGGAAATTCGCACCCATAAGTAATAAGAAAGGACTTGACTTTGGCGGCGGCTTGTGCTATGCTTTTCTCATAATGGGAATCCGTGCCAATTTTTAGAAGTTCAAATATTCCCATTATGAATAAAATCTTTTAAAAATATTATCTCAAAATCTCCCGACAAAAACAAGCAAAATTTTCCCCATAATTGTTAAGTTTTGTTAAAAATGCAGAGACCGGCAGGGAAAGAACTGATTACTGATCACTGATCACTGAAAAACTTCCGCACTGCGATGGCTGCATTTTGTCCTCCGAAACCGAAACTAAGACAGAGACAATTGTGTAGGGAAAAATTAACAGCCGATCTAATTAAATTTAATTGAAAAGGCGACTCGCGCACACCGACACAGGGGGGAATTAGCTGATTTTTCAGAGCCATTAAACAAAAAGCCATACCTAATGCCCCCGAAGCCCCTAAAGTGTGTCCTGTTGCCCCTTTTGTCGAGCTTACAGCCACTTGCGAGCCAAAAATGCTGGCGATCAGGTTTGCCTCCCGTTCATCGTTTAAACGCGTGCTAGTGCCGTGGGCGTGAATGTAATTAATTTCATCTTTTCTTAATTGACTTCTGTGCAAACATAGTTCTATGGCTTTGGTAGCACTACGATTATTCACCGCCGGGGCGCTGACATGATCGGCATCGCAGGTAAAACCATAGCCCAAAATTTGCCCGTAGATGGGGGCATTTCTGCTTAAAGCCAGTTCTTCCGATTCAAGGACTAAAATCGCGCCACCTTCCCCCAAAACTAAGCCTTCCCTAGCTCTATCAAAAGGATAACAGCCCGTTTTCGCCAAAGCTCCCATCTGTTCAAATCCCACCAAAGTTAAGGGAGTGATCGGGGTTTCGAGCGCCCCGGCTAAAACTCGATCGCATTCTCCCATAGTAATTAATTCTACAGCCTGGGCGATCGACCAGATGCCCGTGGCACAGGCCGCCATGGGTGCTAACACTGGGGCGCCGGTTTCTATCAATCTAGCGGTCAATACCGAGGCGCGATCGGGTAAACTATCTAACCAGTTTTCTACTATTCCCGTCGCTGCCATCCGTTCCCATAAACCCTGACAACCACGACTAGAACCGATAGTGACACCACAATCCTTTAAGGGAGGGGTTAATTGAGCGTCTTCAAGGGCAGCAATCAGGGCAATTTTGGTTAAATCCTCTAAAAATGCCGGTTTGTGACCGATTAAACCCAAGGGTAAAGCGGGTAAATCAGAAAAGGGTTGTTGCCTAGTTATACCAGTTTTGCCCTCTAGTAATCTTTGCCAACTCTGACTTAAATTTCCCAGAGAACTGATCAACCCAATTCCCGTCACCACAACATTCATTTATCAGTTATCAGGTATCAGTTATCAGATGAACGTAGGTTGGGTTGAAGCATGAAACCCAACGCCCGATTATGTTACGCTACCGCTAACCCATCCTACAAATAATTGTGCCTTCCTACTTAGAGCATTTAATTGATTATTATTCATTCTTAATTCTCCTGACTACTGACTACTGGCTCGGAGACTCCTCACCTGACGGAAGATTTTTGATTTTTGCAGCAGATTTATTAAATGATTGGGTGGGTGACGGCGAACATTAAATTATTGTCGCCCGGTCCCACCCTAACCGATCGCTATTTTTTCAGATTTTCTGCACCAGAAATAACTTTGGCCGAGTCAATTTTATCCCCTTGTTTAATCGTATCGATCACTTCCATTCCCTCAGTTACATAACCAAAAACGGCATAATCACCATCGAGGAAATTGATATCCGACAGGGCAAAATAAAACTGAGAAGAAGCGGAATTAGGTTGTTGAGAACGGGCCATTGCGATCGCACCGCGTTTATGGGGTAAAGCGACGATGGGAGTGCGGGCCGTGGCCTGTTGACCGATTGCTTGCCCATAAATCGGCTCTTTTTCGTCTTTGAGGAGAATTTCCAGGGGAACATAACGGGATTGCTTGGTTTTCGGATCGACAAAACCACCAGTTCCGCGACCTTGGGGATCACCCCCTTGGGCGACAAAAGGCTGCGGTTCTGTAACCACGCGATGGAAAGTTAAACCATTATAAAAACCTCTCTCCACCAGATCCACAAAATTACCGGCAGTAATTGGGGCCGCCTTGCCATCAATTTCGATCGTTACCGGTTTACCTTTGATGATCATCTCGACCACGGCAGTTCCATCTAAGCGGGGTTTGTAATTATCCATGTTGACACTGCCCCAACGGGCAGATTTACGGTTTTCGTCGATGATAATAGAATTATCGCGGGTGGAGTTAGCTTCTGGGGAAGAACAGCCGAAAAGTGTCGTCGTTGCGATTAAAAAAACACAAACTAGAGACAGCCAGCCAGATTTTCTTATCTTCATCATTTTATAGCCAAAAAGAGCGAAAAAAGGACTACAATCCCTCTAGAGGAATTTCCAGAAAACGAGCGAGTTCCGCTCCTTGATTTTCCAATTCCGAGAGGGACATCGGATCGCCGACGCGAGTTAAAGGGATATCGCGACGCTGTTTAATCCGCAGGAATAGTTCCCGTTTCGGGTTGAGTCCTTCTCGCACTTCGGCCCGCACAGCTTGCACATCTTCGAGAGGCCAATCGAGATCAATGCGACGATTTTTGCCGGGGTAGCCCCAACGAAAGATTTTAACTTTGCCAGTTTCCTTATTAAACTCGTTGTAACCACCTCCGACATTCCAGAGGAGAGATAACCAGAGATAGATGGCTAAAAGCGTCCCCGCAGTGCCATAAAAGAGGAGGGCGACTCCTTGGGGAATAAATTGCAAGGCACTGGTATCGCTAACGAGAAGTAGATTGACCTTCAAATAACTGGAAAGACCGGCGAGGAGAAACCCTAGACCGCCAATAGAGACGATTACAGCCCAAAAATAGTTACTAGGGCGACGCGCTCCCACTACTTCTTGCCGTAGGATCAGGCTATCTTTACTTGTTGTTTGCGCTTTCATGAATTCTTTTTAAGGTTGCCTAGAGTTATTTTACCAGCTTTTTTTCTCGCCACTTCCCCCACCCCGACCTAGGGTGTTGATTGGGAGCGGAATGCCGCCAAAATCACTCATACACTTTTTCTCTGATTAAGATCAAGGGTACTCTGTACCGGCGATTGCCTTCCAGAAAAGTTATCGAAAATTTAGTTGGTTAATGCTTCGATTTCTCTCATTGCTTGATCAATTCCTTCTTTAACTTTGCTCAATCCAGTTAAAAAGTATTGCCAATGACCGTGTTTGCCGTCGGTATTAATGGCATTACACCAGGGTTTAGCCGCTGCTTCCTTCACTTCCCTCAGTTCGTCCCATCCTTTAGTTTCTAAAATTAAATAGTTAGATTTAGCTGTCTTCAGACGGATAATAAAGTCTGGGAATAGTAAACCCTAAGCGTTCATTTTTAACAAAGGCTGCAGTGGCGGGATGATTGTCAATAATATAGGCGGCTGCCTGTTCCCATTGATCGGTATCAGCCACCACGTGGCAGGCGCTCGCTTTTCAAAAATATGCCAATTTGTCACTAAGACTTTACCCCGTCTCAGTTTGTCCATCAGGTGAGAAGGTACGAGGTCACGGGTGCGATACAAAGAAGCTTCGCCGTTGTCGGGGTTGAGTTCCTGTAATCTACTTTTAATGGTGATATTGGGACAGATAATCAGGACAATATCGGAGAATTTAGCGTTACTGCGATCTGCTACTTTGTTGAGGATAGACCATGCTGCTAACATCCCCATCACTGTTATTTTGACGCTTCCGGTTGCCATCTTACAGGCGTAGCGGATGAAAGCTTTCAGGGTGCTGTCAATGGGGGTATCTTGGGGAATATGAATCCCTTGGCGAAAGTCGGTGCGAGATTCAATTAGGAAAATGATGGTTTCTACTGCTTCTTTTTGAGCAAAAAATAGGCGATGTTCTCTTCCTTCTCGGCTCCAGTATTCTAATAGTTCTAAGGTGGTACTGCTGACCCCGGGATACTGTTGTCTTCTCCATTCTTTAACTTCTTTCCTGATGCGGTTAACTAGGGTCATTTCATAACCTGGGAAAAATTCATCGGGGGATGAAAGTTTGAGAACTTGTCCTAATTCCCATTCGGTATTACCTTCCCGGGGTGGGTAAACGATAGCTGGTCTTCTCCCTTCTTTTAATTCCGGTTCATAACCTTCTCGGATGAACCAGTATTGTGAGGGTTCATCAAAGGGGGAATTAAGGATAGGTTCGTTGACTTCGTAGGACATAGGGTTATTTAGGATTTTTTTCTTATGTATTAACTCAAGGCAAACTCGGTTAAACTGCGTTTATAGGGAGCCTGAAAACCTAAGACTATATCTTGTTTAGGAACACCAGCAGCGATTAATTGATTGGCAATGCCGATTTCTGTTCCATCTCTTTGAATCCAGATTTTGTCATCTTTTATGTCAAGATGAATAATCACACCATAGATTCGCTTTTGCTCTTTCCACCCAATATTTAAGACTTGATAATGATGGCGTTTTGTGTCAAAAATAAGTTGAGTTTCTCTGTCATTTTTGCTGTCATTAACTGAATGTTGGGTGAGAATGTCTTGAATCAGTTGAGAGTAGTTTATTCTTTCCATAATACCACCTCTTGTTTGAGAGAATTAAAGATTAAAAGTTTAATTTTCTATTCTGCTACAGCGTCTTGAATAAATTGACGAGAGAAGAAGTCTTCATAGGTATCTTGAGGAATGGCTAGATAAAGAATCCTTTCGGGTTCTTCCTGTTTTAATGCTAACCGATAATTGAGGATTTGTCCTAATGCGAGATGAAATTCGGTGACTTCAGATGTCCCTAAAAAAGATTTAATCTCTATGGCGATTTTTTGACCTGCCTTTTCGGCGGCAATTAATCTTTCCGCACCTAAGTCGATGTAAAATTCTACGTCATTGACTTTAAGATAAAGGGGATCATGAGTGATATTCCAGCCATCTTTTTCGAGGGCAATACACACGGATTGATGAAAAATATCTTTGGCTGACATAGAATTATTCTAAGTATAAGCAAGCTCGATAAACGGCTGATTTAACTTCATCAAGGGTTCATCAAAAGGTGAGTTGAGGATGGGTTGGTTTACTTCGTAGGGTAGGACATTTCGATTTTGGATTTTGGATTTTGGATTTTGGATTGATTAATTTTCTAGCAGGTTTTGAGGTTGTCTCATATTAACTCCTTTTTAAGCGACTTGAAAGGGAATATTGTCAAGGATAACTTGGGGGACATTTCCTGTTCCTAAAACATCTTTAGCATCGAGGATTTCAATTCCAACTAAAAGATCATTATTGCCAAGATTTAAAGTAATTTCATCGTTTAACTG
>NZ_JASJFE010000138.1:0-1621 GCF_030067735.1 Microcystis sp. M53598_WE2
CAATTCTCCTACCTAAAAAGAAGGTTAGAAACTAAGCACATCAAAGCTTTTAGCTTAACCAATTAGGTCTTAGATTCGGTCGAGTGACTTTTAAATTATTACAGATATATCAGCAGCTGCGTGTAAGCATCCCACCGAAAAACTAATGCGCGAGGGGTTTGGGGACGGCGCTTGCGTCCCCAACGGGGGGTTTGGGGGGTAGAACCCCCCAAAAGCTTGGATTGAGTGATAAAATCGAAAGTAACGCCCGACTTTAGCCGAGAGTTTCCCCTTAAAAATCCCAACTTAGTAGATTTACAAAAATGAGATGCAGCCTTCTCGTTTCTGTCTGGAAGGAAGAGCCAATATTTTCCTAAAAACGGCGGGTTTTATCGATTCCGTAGATAATTCCCGTCACCACGGAAGAGAGAATTAATAACAAAATTAATCCTCCTGGTAAAAAAGATAATATTCCCATGCCGCGCAATATATAAACTAACACGGTCACTAATAGGAAACCGAAAAAAAGAGACTTTAAATAACTAGAATTTGAGCGCATTTACTTAGATTAACAGTTCCTCTTGACTTAAGTTTAACTTTTCGACAATCATTGCCAGAATTTTTTCTTCCCTTTTTCCGTTACTGATAGATTCCAGTAACCGGCAATTGAGGATAATTTTTTCCCCGTTGGATAAGGTTAAAATAATCCGTCGGTAATTAGACCCCAAAAAGCCTTTGTACTCTTCTACTTTTGCCTCAACAATTCTCTCTAGAAGATAATCACTTTCACTTCTAAAAGTTAAATGTTGTCGCCTACGGGTTAGGGTAGCGGTACCCTGATTAAAGACATAACTCTCCCAATAGCTGACATCATAAAGTAATAACAGACCTGACAATAAGCATAACATACCCCAGAGATAATAGGGATAATTATGGTGGTGTTCTAGCAGTGCTGACAAGGTATCTAGGGGACTTTTGGCAATAATTTCCTGAGCTTGATATCTATTCACAAAACTCTCAAATCGAGTTTTAAAATCACTAGCTGACTGCACATCCCGAAAATTCTCGATGTAGAGATAGTTATTTCTCCCGACCAATAAAACCGTGTTATTAACAGTTTTTTTCTGCTCAACACTGATAAAAACTTCTTGATAGACAGCCGTAGCTTTAATGTGAGTTAAAGAAAAATTTTCCCGACTAGAAACAGGAAAATTATACTCTTGGACATATTGACAATCTATTCTTTTTGTGCCTAACCTCATGCAGTTGAGATAAGCGCGCTGGAAAGAAACCACATAGGCTAAAAACAGCAAAGGAAACCCAGCCAGAAAAAACCCCAGAAAAGGACGATATTTAGGAGCCTTATTCTCTAATAAGAGTGTAGTCAGCGTTTTTTGCTTAACTCGCATAGGAAACCCTACAGGTACTTTGTTCTAATTGTACTACAGCTTTTTTCAGCATCCTTCTCAGGATCGATTTATTTAATCTGCTGACCGGGAAAATTGTAATGATTATTCACGAAAATCTGACATCAGTCTCTAGACTGCCTCTATCTTGACCTTTTTTGTCTGGGTTTGCCACGGTAAAACCCTGTTTATCGAGTTTTTGTAAAGCTTTGGCGATTTTTTGTTTATTGTTTGCA
>NZ_JASJFE010000098.1:0-1420 GCF_030067735.1 Microcystis sp. M53598_WE2
ACCCCACACCCCACACCCCACACCCCACACCCTGCCACCACCGAAAAACTTTTTCAGCAAGCCCTAAGTTAGGCGGACGCAAAAAAACCTCGGCGCTCATCCCGAGGTGAATTTAGGAGATTTGAGCTTATTTTGATGTGAAGTTGACGTAAATTAGCTAAGGGCGTTGATCACATAATCAATGTAGGAATTAGCTTCTACAGCAGCATCCCCAGTTAATCCGTGATTGGTTTTGATGTATTTTAAGGCTTCGATATACCAGCTAGGAGATAGTTCAAAGGCACTATTAATTTCACTCAAACCGGCGACTAGATATTCATCGATCGGGCCTGTACCCCCTACCACGAGGGCATAGGTGATAATTCGGATATAGTAGCCGATATCACGAACGCACTTGGATTTCCCCCGCTCATCGTAGGCATAGTTCGGCCCCTGGAGTTGGGTGGTGTAGGGAAATTTTTGATAGACAGCGTTGGCTGCTTCTTGGGCTAAACTGGGGGCTTTTTGGGCGAGGATTTTTACCGCTTCTAGGGTGATGGCGGCCTGACGGAAACGACCGAAGGCTACTTGTAATTCAGCACTGCTGAGAAAACGGCCTTGGGAATCGGCAGTAGCTACCGCTTCGGTTAAAGGTGTTTTGGTCATGGATGGAATTGCTCCTACAAAAGTTTAATCGGATTGAGATAAGAAAGTCACAGCATCAGGAAACTGCCGCCGCCGCTCGATCGAAGTAAGAAGCGACTTCTGCTAGTAAAGAACTGCAATCCCCGCGAGTGATCCCGTTGGGATCGGCCGCTAGGGCAAGGGAAGCGTCTTTGAGCTTGAGAATTCCGGCCGCAACAGAAGCTCCCGGAACTCCCAGGGCGACGTAGGTTTCCCGGAGACCGTTCAAGGCGCGATCATCGAGGATGCTGGCATCGCCGGTGAAGGTGGCATAGGTAACGTAGCGCAGGATAATTTCCAAATCCCGCAAGCAGGCGGCCGCACGACGGTTTGTATAGGCGTTGCCACCGGGGGCAACTAAAACGGGCTGTTCTGAAAACAAACTACGCGCGGCATCGGTAACGATCGCAGAAGAATTACTGGAAAGACGATTGACCACATCCACGCGTTTATTACCATCTTTGACGAAGGCAATTAGGGCATTGACTTGATTCTCGCTCAGGTATTCCCCCCGGGTATCGGCCTGAGAAACGACTTTGGCAAAGGCATCTAACACCATAGTTTTCATCTCCTATAATGATGATTGGTTTCGGCAAAATATCGAGGTTGATTGCTCTGGCTTTTCTTTATTTTTTCCGATAAAGTATCTAGGAGTTTTTTTCTTGGGACTATACTATCGTCCTTGAAAAAAATTTACTCTCCCTTGGCCAGATTTTTTTGTATATCGAGGAACAATTCTTGTTAATTGAATTTAGCG
>NZ_JASJFE010000471.1:0-5173 GCF_030067735.1 Microcystis sp. M53598_WE2
TAACCTGTTTGTGCCTTAAGTCTTTCCCTGTATGAATTTCAGCTACTTTTGAGCGTAGTTGCTCTCATCGAATTTTATTTTAAGTTAATTATTTGCATAACAATTCCCGAAGAGCCTAAAAATTTACATATTCATCACCTGCCAGAATACGCTATTATAGCCAGTGCTGCTTTTGAGCGCGTGCCAGCCGTTTATAAACATCGTTCCGTTTATGACTACTACAAAGACTTAGCAAAGGAGTATTTTTTACAATGATGGAATATACCGATATTGGTACTTTAAAGTATCTCTACTTAGATGAAATAGAAATTACCAATGGGACCGATGCTGATAGTTTTTTAATTGAAGCTACTGCTAAACTATTGCAGCAGACAAGTGGACGCAACTGGCTGCCTGTAATCGTCAAAGAACTATCAGAGGATCGCTATGAAGTTATCGGCAACTCATTTGTTTATGCTGTGGCTGAAAGGGCTGGACTAGAAAGAATTTGGTGTATTATTGCCGATGGAACAGAAGATGCTAGGAATATATCCAGAGTTTTGGCAAGAGAAGAAACCCCAAAACTAAATCTGTCAACAGCTTCAAGAGAAGAAATTAAATCTGCTTTACAGTTCTTAATTGAACAACCGAATAGCCCCCTAAAAACAGTTAAATTAGCTACTGCTACTGCTAGGATTGATGAGGCTCCCCGTCAATTCTGGAAGAGTTTAGATTCAATTGTTGCCCTCAAGTGTGGAATTACAAAAGGGAAGGGATTAGATTTACTCAAAACTGTCTTTTATCTCACTCCTCAATCTCAACAAGATGCAGTGATTGAGGAGTTTTCAGAAGAAACTCTCAAACTCAAGACTGTTTCCGAATTAAAGACTCTAGCCAAAGAAAAAGGAATTGTTGGTTTAAGCAAGATGAAGAAAGCAGAGCTAGTCAGAATATTAGCGCAATAAGAAAAAGGAGTATCAACCAAAGTGAATGATCAATTATGAATTATCAATTGCTAGAAGATATTGAAAGTGAATTAAAATGGCAGCAAAGCCTTTCTAACGAAGATATGGAATTGGGAGCTTTTTCAACGTGAACCACTATCGAGTCATCCCGGACTTGAGCATTGATTATGCTTGTGGAGTCCATCTGTTATCATCTTGGGTAGTTCTCTAAGGATTTAGTCCCTATGAAATGGCGAGTGATACTTGAACCCGATCCCGATACAAACGAATGGGCAATTTGGTGTCCGGAACTGCCCGGATGCACATCTGCCGGTATTACACAAGAGGAAGCTCTCAATAATATACGCGAAGCGATCGAGCTTTATTTACAACCTGATGCTATCGACCTTCTACCAGGAGCAGTAATCCGTGAGGTTATGGTGGGATGACTCGACTCAGGAGAATGAATGCTGACGAGGTTGAGCGCATATTACGCAAGTATAACTTTGAACTGATCTCTCAGAAGGGTAGTCATAGAAAATGGCGTGGTAGGGATCAAGATACTCAAGTTATCGTACCTTACCATCAAGGGAGAGATTTACCTACTGGAACATTGCGTAACATCATGATTACAGCCATGATCCCAGAAGGAGAGTGGAAATCTCCATAAACTTCATCTAAAGTCCATCTGTCTAACCAATCACTGCACCCGACCGATAGTTAGACTGATAATATCATTCAAGGTTGGGCTTCGGCCGTGAGCTTTTGCCGAACGGTTGAAGCATGAAACCCAACGCCCGATCATGTTAGGCTACTGCTAACCCATCCTACAAATAATTGTGTCTCCCTACTTATAACAAATCACTCCAGTATCAATTATGAGTTAGGAAGTGGGAAGAAAAAAGCTGCCGACTGCCTCCTGACTTACCCTTTCAGCAATAAATCGCCAATTTCCGACTGGCAATGACCAATTAAACGATTAAGGGCTTTTTTTCCTTGTTTACCTTGATAATCTGAGCGATCGCTTTCAGTAATTCCATAGGGACGACCGATCGCCACCTTGACACGATGATAAAATACAACGGGATGCCAACCATCTTGATCAAACAAAGGTTCCGTGGTATCTAACCAGCGCAGCAAACGCACGGGAAAAGGACTAATAACAGTTTCCGACTCGGAGAGAATAGCCACAGGTAAGACAAATAAATTCTCCACGGGACAACGCAGGGCTAAATGGGCAAATCCGCTCTGAAAACGGCTAATTTGACGAGGAGCAGTCAAATTTAACATCGGCGATCCACCTTCTGGAAATAAACCGATCCATCGTCCGGACTGTAAAAAATCCGTTGCTTGCCGAAAAAAAGTCCGGTGGCGCTTTTCGGGGGTATCAAAGGGAAAACAGCCCAATTCTCCGATTAATTCCCGCAAAAGCGGCGTTTTTCCCATGTAGTGATGACAGGCGATCGGGAGAGTTTTGCCCAAAGCTTGAATTAAGATCGGCGCGTCCAAAAAGCTACGATGGTTACTTACCACGATCGCCACTCCTTGGCCGGGTAGATTTTCTTGACCGACGGTAAACAGACTCGTGCGCGTGGTATCAAGAATTAAACGAGAGGTGGATAGGGGGGTAAGCAGCTTCATGGAAAAAAAAAATCGGCCTTAAGATTGTTTTTATTGACTTAGATCACAACTAAAGGATAAAACAGAATTAGAGGATCATAAAATATAGGGATTATGTCCCAATCATCTACGGATCAGCCTCGGGGCAGCCTCGTCTATTTAAAAAAATAAATTTCATGAATGATTTAAATGAGCGAAAAACATTTGCTTTAACAACACCTCTTTATTATGTCAACGATATCCCTCACATCGGCAGTGCTTACACAACGATCGTAGCGGATGTTATGGCACGATGGCAGCGGTTACAGGGCAATTCTGTCCTCCTAATTACAGGAACCGACGAACACGGACAGAAAATCGAACGGACTGCGGCGGCCAAAGGACTCAATCCCCAGGAACACTGCGATCGCATTGCCACCAGTTTTGCCCATCTCTGGGCAAAGCTACAGATCCAGTATGATCGCTTTAGTCGCACCACTGCCCCCCGTCATCAGGCAATTGTTAACGAATTTTTTGAAAGAGTCTGGGAAAAGGGCGATATCTATCTCGATCGCCAACAGGGTTGGTATTGCGTCGCCTGTGAAGAATTTAAGGAAAAAAGAGAACTGTTAGATAATGGCTGTTGTCCCATTCATACTAATCTGGCCGCCGAATGGCGCGATGAGGAAAACTATTTTTTCCGTCTCTCTAAGTATCAGGCACAACTAGAACAATTTTACCAAGAACAACCCGATTTTATTCAACCGGAAAGCCGACGTAATGAGGTTCTCAACTTCGTCAACCAAGGACTACAGGACTTCTCCATCTCTAGGGTTAATGTCGCTTGGGGGTTTCCCATTCCCCACGATGGTCAGCATACCATCTACGTTTGGTTTGATGCCCTTCTTGGCTATGTTACCGCCCTTCTCGACCCCGAAGACGAACCCACCCTAGAAAATGCCTTGGCCAAATGGTGGCCGATCGATCTGCATCTGATCGGTAAAGATATATTAAGATTCCATGCCATTTATTGGCCAGCTATGCTAATGTCGGCGGGTTTACCCTTGCCCAAAAGAGTATTCGGCCACGGCTTTTTGACCAAAGACGGGCGGAAAATGGGCAAAAGTCTCGGTAATACCCTCGATCCCTTCGATTTGGTTGATCGCTACGGGGCCGATGCCGTCCGTTACTATTTCGTTAAAGAGATTGAATTAGGACAGGATGGCGATTTTCAGGAAACCAGATTTGTTAATATTCTTAACGCGGATTTAGCCAACGATTTAGGCAACCTCCTCAATCGCACCCTAGGCATGGTTAAAAAATACTGCCAAAATATCCCCCCCCAGTTGACTGGCGTAGATATCCCGAACGATAATCGTCTTAAGAATATGGGGATCAATCTAGGGGTCATTGTTGAACAGAAGTATGATGCGCTACAATTTAATCAAGCCTGTGAGGAAATATTGGCGTTAATTCGCGCTAGTAACAAGTTTATCGATGAGAGTGCGCCCTGGAGTTTATTTAAACAGAAACAACAGGCAGCAGTAGAACAAGTCCTCTACGCAGTTTTGGAATCAGTAAGACTCTCTGCCTACCTACTCTCACCGATAATACCGACCTTGAGCAGTAAAATTTATCAACAACTAGGTTTTGTTATTGATTTTAATACTTTCAGGTCGGAGGATGGGGAAGACCCCCCTGATGGTGTCTCTTTTTCCCAACACTGTCAATGGGGATTACCCACAAATCCACAACTAGGAACACCTGAACCGATCTTTTCTAAACTAGAACTGCCGTTAAACGATTCCTAAAGGAATTTTTTAATAACTCTATTTTTTAAGGTCTGTTGTCCTTTCGGATACAACTGGCAAACAATCAACACTAAACTTTTAACAAACGAGGAAAAATAAAATGTTTGATGATTATGACACGGCCCCAGTCTTCACCCCCGAACAAGTGCTAGAAAATCGCGGTCGTGTGGCGATTTTCATCGATGGTTCTAATTTATTTTATGCGGCTCTGCAATTAGGTATCGAAATTGACTACACCAAATTACTTTGTCGTTTAACTGCCGGTTCTCGTCTCTTGCGCGCCTTCTTTTATACTGGAGTTGATCGCACTAACGAAAAACAGCAGGGATTCCTCCTCTGGATGCGTCGCAACGGTTATCGAGTCATCGCTAAAGATCTAGTACAATTGCCCGATGGTTCCAAAAAAGCCAATCTTGACGTGGAAATTGCCGTGGATTTAATGGCTCTAGTGGGTTCCTATGATACCGCAGTAATTGTCAGTGGTGATGGGGATTTGGCCTATGCTGCCGATTCCGTCAGTTACCGTGGTGCGCGAGTGGAAGTGGTTAGTTTGCGATCGATGACCAGTGATAGTTTAATTAATGTAGCCGATCGCTATGTTGATCTAGATCAAATTAAAGAAGAAATTCAAAAAACCAGCAAACATCACGTTGGTTATAATAATTTCCCCGTCAGCGTCTTGGATCAAGATCGTAGCAGTCGCTAGAACAATTCAGCAAAAATCAAGTTTAAGGTGGGTAATTCCCACCTTTTTCAGTTATCAGTTATCAGTTATCAGTTATCAGTTATCAGTTATCAGTTATCAGTGATCAGTTATCAGTTATCAGTGACCAGTTATCA
>NZ_JASJFE010001102.1:0-3091 GCF_030067735.1 Microcystis sp. M53598_WE2
GTGTGGGGTGTGGGGTGTGGGGTGTGGGGTTTTACCGATTTTCAGGTGGTCAATTACCTAATTTTCAGGGAAAAAGTCCCGGAATTTTCCCCCCAATCACTCCAAAGGTCGGCACTTTTTGAGGGAAAACAAGTCTAAAAGTCTTATCCAACAAGGTTTTTAGATTTATTCAGCAAACCCTATTTACTCTTTATTTTTTTCCTTGAGATGAGTGATACTTTTCGAGAATTATTAAAAGTGATCGGTAGTGGCACCCATACGGGCAGAAATTTAACCCGTCCCGAAGCGGCAATGGCCACCAAGATGATGTTAACCCAAGAGGCAACCCCGGCCCAAATCGGTGCTTTTATGATTGCCCATCGCATTAAACGCCCCACCAGCGATGAGTTAGCGGGAATGCTTGATGCCTACGCCGAGCTTGGCCCGCAAATAACCCTAGAATCAGCCTCTTTTCAGCATCCGATCGCTATTTTTGGCAATCCCTACGATGGACGCTCTCGCACTGCCCCGGTTACTCCGATCACTACTTTAATCTTAGCGGCGGCGGGGGTTCCCGTAGTCCTGCACGGGGGCGATCGAATGCCGACTAAATACGGTATTTCCCTGAGGGAAATCTGGCAGCAATTAGGAGCAGATTTTAGTCAATTATCCTTAGCAGCAGTGAAAGACTGTTTAATCACCACAGGATTCACTTTTTTCTATATTCCGCGCCATTTTCCCCTAGTAGAGAATTTTGTTACCTATCGGGAGCAAATCGGTAAACGTCCGCCCATGGCCACGGTAGAGTTAATGTGGTCGCCTTTTGTGGGTAATATTCATCAGATATCGGGTTTTGTTCATCCCCCCACCGAAGATCGTTTTCGCGAAACTTTCGCTCTGAGAAATATCTCTCACTTCACCACCGTGAAAGGATTAGAGGGGAGTTGTGATTTAGCCTGTAATCGGACGGCGATTATCGGTTTGGGAAATCCCACCGATCCCCCTTCCTTTCAGCGATTTTTCCTAAATCCTCGCGATTATGGCTTCTGTCCCTCGGATTATCCCCTCGAATCTTTAGAGATGCTCACCGCTAAATTAAAGGGTTTATTAGCTGGAGAAAATAATGAATTAACCGATGCGGCAATTTTTAACGGTGGTTTTTATCTTTGGCGCTGTGGAATTGCCCCGGATATCCCCACCGCTTTCCAGCAAGCACAACAATGTTTACAGTCGGGAAAAGCCCTGGCTAAACTGCAACAAATCTGTAATTATCTCCAAAATCAGGAATAGATAGGAATAGGACTGTAGGGGAAATTACTTCTAAATCAATGGAATTGCTGTAACTTCTAAGTTTAAAGATAAATACTTTTGAGAAAAAAATTTTCCCAACTGCATCATTTCCTCGCTCAAGTGGGAAAGCTATGACTACGGTAAACGATTTAGAAGTTTCTAATTCCTATCACAGTCGCCCCTAGAGAAGCCATCATGTCTGCAATTAACCCCTCGACGCTCGAAACTGAATTTATCTGTCCCTCTTTTTCTATCTTAAAACTGAAGGAAAACTCGCTCGACCTGGATGAAGATTTTCTCGGCAGTGATTTGGAAGATGATTTAGTATCTAGTCCCGAAAAAAGCTACAGCAACGGCACAACTACCGATTTAGTACGTTTATACCTACAAGACATTGGCAGAGTGCCTCTACTCAAACGGGACGAGGAAGTTGAACAAGCGCAACAGGTACAGCGTCATCTGTCTTTACTGAAATTATGCGCCGCCGCCGTTAAACAAGGTGATGCACAAGTACAGCAATTTGTCAAGTTAATTGAGGTGCGCGATCAGCTAACCGCTCAATTAGCCCATCGTCCCTCCCTAGAACGCTGGGCAAAAACCGCCCAAATCAGGGTGTCTGAGTTAAAAAATGCTTTAAAAGCAGGAAAACAGCGTTGGGCGTACCTAGCGGGCTTAGAAGTGGGGGAATTAGAAGAAATTATTGCCCTTGGTACCCGTGCCAAAGAACAGATGATCAAGGCCAATTTACGTCTGGTGGTGTCGGTGGCCAAAAAATATCAGAATCGCGGTTTAGAATTATTGGATTTGATTCAAGAGGGAACCCTGGGTTTAGAACGCGCCGTCAAGAAATTTGATCCCACCAAAGGCTATCGTTTTAGTACCTATGCCTACTGGTGGATCCGTCAAGGAATGACAAGAGCGATCGCAACTAAAAGCCAGATTATTCGCTTACCGGTTCATATTACCGAAAAACTCAACAGAATTAAGAAGGCACAACGGAAAATCTCGCAAATGCGCGGTCGCACTGCGACCGTAGAGGAAATTGCCCAAGAGTTAGCTCTGACTCCTGAAGCTGTGCGGGAATTGTTGATGACAGTGCCGCGTTCGGTTTCCTTAGAAATAAAAGTGGGTAAGGAAAAAGATACGGAATTATTAGACCTTTTGGAAATCGAAGCAGTGTCTTCAGAAAATCATTTTGTCTATGAATCTTTGCAAAGAGATATCAGAGAACTATTGGCAGATTTAACCGCTCGTGAACGAGAAGTGATTGAATTGCGCTATGGTTTTCTCGATGGTAAATCCCATTCTTTGGCTGATATCGGTCGCACTTTGGAATTATCCCGGGAAAGGGTACGACAAATTGAGTTGAAAGCTTTGCAAAAACTGCGTCAATCCCAGCTACATAATCACATTCGCGATTATTTTGAAGCGTTGAGTTAGTTAGGGTATGTGGAAAAAGTTTTTCCTGGGGGCAGGGTGTGGGGAGTATTTTCAGTAAACAGTAAACAGTAAACAGTAATCCTAAATCCTGTTATTAAAAACTGATTATTTATTCCTCCTTTTGCCTCTTGTCTCTTGCCTCTTGCCTATCCTGATATGTAGCCTATACTCAACGGATTTAGTATAATCAGTGATCTGAAAATACTCCCTATTTTTTTAGGAGATTTTAACTCACCGAGAATAAGGATTTGATGATACCAAATCCGTTTTTAATACTGTGATTAACTCCCCAGTCATGGATTGTTTCTCCCTGCTCTGGCGCTCCCCACTCCCCTATACCTTTTAAACAGGATTTATCCTAAATCCTGTTATTAAAAACTGA
>NZ_JASJFE010000177.1:0-1680 GCF_030067735.1 Microcystis sp. M53598_WE2
GTTAACCTCACCTATAACAAAAATCGCCCTCTTCCCAGCGCCGAAGAATTGCCCTCTTCCGACGAAACTCCAGTGGATAATCAGTTACAGAATGATATTCCCAACCTTGTATATTGAGAGAGGTGGTAGACCGTCCCAACCTTGGTCGGAAAAGACCGCTTCGTAGCAAGGGTCACCACCATAATCTCCCTGACAAAACTCGAACAGTCGCCGGGGTCGTGGCGAAAACAATCAATTGTTAAGCTAAGAGACCGTATCGGGCAAGGATGAGTAAAATCAAGGGGATGCTCTCCAAAATAACCATCAATTCTGCTTGCTTTAGTTAGGTTCAATCAGGGAAAATATCTCTCAATGGGTAGGCATTGACATTAGTAAAGCGACCCTAGATGTTTACCTCCGTCCCCTCGGTAAAGCGATGAAAGTTGCTAACACAAAGGAGGACATATCTAAACTGGTCGAAACCCTAAAATCCTACACTGTCAACCTCATCGTTCTGGAAGCGACAGGAGGTTGAGAAACTGAACTGGTGATTCAATTACAAGCAGCGGATTTACCTGTAGCCTTAATCAATCCCCGTCAAGGAAGAGACTTTGCTAAAGCCACTGGTAAATTAGCCAAAACCGATGCCATTGACGCTCAAATCTTAGCTCATTTTGGCGAAGCAATGCAACCGCAAATATTAGCGGTTGAGTCGGAAGAATCTCGTCAATTGGGCGACTTAATTAGTCGTCGCCGGCAACTTGTCGAGATGCGGACTGCCGAAAAAAACCGACGGGAACGCGCTCGCGGTAAAGCTTTGGTCGATATCGAAGCCCATCTTGAGTATCTCGATAACTGCCTCGAAAAACTCAATCAAGAAATTGAGGAATTGACCCAAGCTAACCAACAATGGCTCGAGAAAGTTAATTTACTCAAAACCGTGCCGGGGATTGGTCAAGTAATTTCTACTACTCTCGTCTCCGACTTACCAGAACTCGGTCAATTAACCGCCAAACAAATCTCTCGCTTAGTCGGTGTCGCACCGATTAATCATGATAGTGGTCAACATAAAGGTAAGCGAATGATTCAGGGAGGTCGCGCTCAGATTCGGGCGACTCTTTACATGGGAGCGGTGGTAGCTATGCGTCATAATCCGGTGATTAAAACCTTTTACGAACGCCTAGTCGGACGAGGTAAATCAAAAAAACTGGCTCTGACTGCTTGTGTGCGGAAAATCTTAGTTATTCTTAATGCAATGGTTCGCCAAAATCAGCCTTGGCAGCTTGCTGACAATTTACCACCTTGTTCCTAGAGATTCACACTTTTTGTTATCTCTGATCAAGGGTTGCGCTTGCTTTGGTTTAACCTGAGCGACTTAGTTTTTGCTGCGCTTTTTTCTGGCTTGAGATTTTAGGTTCGACAGCAACTCCTTGATTGTTTTTTGAGTTACCCCTTGACAATCAAGACAGTCGCTACTGCTAAGTTTATTAGCCTTAATTTGGACCAGTCGAGATGATTGGTATTTTGGGGTAGATATGGCTGTCTATTATAATCCAGAGGAATCAGCTTTTGTACCCGATGGTTTCTTGTCCCTTGGAGTCAACCATGATACGGGAGAAAGAGGTCGGTTAAGCTATGTTTTGTGGCAAGAAAAGTATATCTTGCCGATTTTGTTTTTAGAGGTAATTTCCGAGAAGTATA
>NZ_JASJFE010000538.1:0-4073 GCF_030067735.1 Microcystis sp. M53598_WE2
CACCAATTTAGACCCTCATCGATCTGACCGCTATTGATATAGATATAACAAAGATTTTCGTAAATATTAGCATTCTTGGGGCTAATTTGGCGTGCCTGTTGAAAAACTGCCATCGCTTCCCCTAGTTTTCCCTGTTCCGCTAAAGCTTTGCCTAAATAATTATAAATATCCCCATCTTTAGGGGTGTAAATTAAAGCCTGTCGATATATTTGCTCTGCTTCCTGCCATTTTCCCTGTTTTGCTAGGGTTTCTCCTAATTTTTTGTAGGTTTCACCCTGACTAGGTATCAATTCTAGAGCTTGCTGATAGGCATAACTGGCCTCTGGCCAGAGTTGCTGTTCACTGTAGGCCTTTCCCAGATAAAAATAGGCCTTTCCCTGAGTAGGATCGAGAAAAACCGCTGCTTGCAGAGCTTTCGCCGCCTCATCCCAACGTTGTAAACTATAAAGGGCTTTTCCTAGCTGAAATTGCGCTTTAAAAGTTGGTTTAATGATCATTGCTTTTTGGTAAGCATCGATCGCCTCTGACCATTTTTCCTCCTGCGCGAAGATATCCCCCAAAGCCACTAAATAATTACTTTGGGAGGGTTCCATCGGTGGTTTATGATTAACGATAAAGCCACGATCATAGGCTTTTAAGGCTTCAGAATAGCGTTTTTGACTTTGCAAGACCTGAGCGATTTTTATATGGGCTTGGACTGAATTTTCGTCAAAAGATAAAACTGTTCGGTAAGCAGACAGAGCCGATTCCTTCTCCCCCGCGGCCAAAAGTTGATCGCCTTGCCAAAGATAAGCCAAGGCAATCAGATAAAAAATAGCAAAGGGAGCGGCGGCGATGAAGGCAATAATTACAAATATTTGCCAAGATTTGCCAGAATAGCGGCGACCGATTTTAAGCTCTTTTCTTTTCATTTCTTGGTTAGGATAGACAACAGGCCAGAGGTGGTTCGATAATCGACCTAGACCAATTTAGATGCGCGGGCCGCTTACACATATTTTTGCTTTTCCTGTTGCCCTTTCCGCAGTTCTGCTCCTCCTTCTTTCTAGGGTATGAATGTAATTTTGTGCAACTACTTACCGATTACTGCTGCGAGCGCTGGGTAGGATTAACATAGCATCACCGAAGGAATAGAAACGGAAATGTTCTTGGATAGCTTCTTGATACAATGCCAGTAGTCTTTCCCGTCCGATTAAGGCACTGACTAACATCATCAAACTGGACTTGGGTAGGTGAAAATTAGTGATCATGCCGTCGATAACTCGCCATTGATAACCAGGATAGACAAATAAATTCGTTTTTCCCTGAAAAGCGGTTAATTTCTCGCTCTTACTTTCTTTAATTGCCCCTTCCAAGGCGCGAGCTACCGTGGTTCCCACGGCGATAACCCGGCCACCTCTAGCCTTTGTTTGGGCGATTTTTTCGGCAGTTTCGGCGGAAATCTGCAAAAATTCTTGGTGCATTAGGTGTTCTGTAATATTTTCCACTTCCACGGGACGAAAGGTTCCCACTCCTACATGAAGAGTGATATAGGCGGTATCTATACCCTTCTGGGCGAGCTTATGGAATAATTCGGGAGTAAAATGTAATCCTGCCGTGGGAGCGGCCACAGAACCCTGTTTATCGGCGTAAACTGTTTGATAACGGTCTTCTTCCGCCTCTGATTCGGTGACGTAGGGGGGGAAAGGAATATGACCGTACTCCTCCAACATATCCCAAAAACTGCGCCTGGGATGACGTTGAAATTGCAGCAGACGACCACCGGTGTTCAGATCTCGATCGATTACTTTCGCTAACCATAATTTTTCTTGGTCTTCCGTCGGCCCTGTTTTCGGATAAAAAAGGACTTCTGAACCGACTTTAAAGCGTTTTCCCGGTTTCACTAGAGATAACCAACGATGGTCATCTTGTTCTTCTAATAGTAATATTTCTACGGGTGCGCCCGTGGTTTTACGTCCAAATAAACGGGCCGGAATCACGCGGGTATCGTTGAAAACCAGCAAATCCCCCGACTCTAACCAAGTGGGTAAATCCCGAAAAATAGCCAAATTATGACTATTAGGAGAATCTACTACCAAAAGACGGGAACTGTCTCGGGGTTCTGCGGGATTTTGGGCAATTAACTCCGGAGGAAGGTGATAATCGTAGCTGGAGAGTAATTGGTCAGGGATCATCGTCATTATCATCATAAAAATCTTCGCAAAAGTTGGGTAATCCTACCCAGGCGAACTTCACTAAATCGGGGATTTCTCCCCTTGGTATCGAGAACGGTTTATCGTCAGACTTAGATATATAACACTAATCGTGACTATTAGCCAATAGCCCGGCGGCCACTATGGACTATCTCTATTTTCTTGCTAATGCTAGTTTAACGCTACGAGTCACCGAATACCTGCGATCGATGACTCATCTGCCTTCCTCCGTGATGACGGTTATCCATCAGATTAACGGTTGGGTGGTCAAGGTAAAGTTTAATCGAATGCTGACTCCTTGCCAACACGGCGATTTTCGCGCCTACATGAATGAGTTAGGGATTACCTATCAACCGGAAATGCGTCTCCAGATGGTTTTTTGGAGTTTGGAAACAGGACAATCCCCCATTGATGTCATGCGTCGTTATCAAGTGGCGATCGTGTCCCATGGTACCCCGGATCAGCAAGATATAGAGGCTTTTCGGCAACAATTTACTAAGGGTTTAGGATACTGTCCGGAAACTCTGGCCTAGGGTTTATTTTCTCTCGGGATGCTCTTCTAGGGCAACTACAGGACTTAAATCGTTGATGTGATCAATTAACTGATACAAGCGTCCGTAACTCTTGCCGTTAAAGTAAAAAACTAGACGAGTTGACACTCCCCGCTCTAAAGAGACGGGGATTCTTGGTTCACAGAGATTACTTGCTTAGACAGAATTGCTTCTGAAAAAGTAGAGGTATTCTCTCCCCAAGCGTTTATTGGATCGAGCCCAAAGGTTCCGGTATGCCCTACCGTACTTAGTCCCCTTTTAAGGATGTTGATTGCGGCGTTTTCATCCCTATCCAAAACACATCCACATTTGCACTGATGGGTTCTAGTCGATAAAGATTTTTTGACAGTTTCACCACAGTTTGAACAGTTTTGGCTTGTATAATTCGGTGAGACAGCAATCGTTATCTTGCCGAATTTAACCCCAAAATACTCTATCCATTCCCGAAACTGATACCAGGCCGCATCATTTATCGATTTAGCTAGACAATGATTCTTGACTAAGTTCTTAACTCTTAAATCCTCGTAGGCTATCACATCGCTAGAGTGAACTACGCACCTTGCTAATTTCACAGCAAAGTCTTGACGTTGCCTACTTACTTTAAGGTGAGCTTTAGCTAATCTTTGTCTAGCTTTTTGACGATTTTTACTTCCCTTTTTCTTTTTAGATAATCGCCTTTGAAGTCGTTTTAATCGTTTCTCGGACTTTCTCAAGAATTGAGGATTATCAACCTTGTTGCCATTGTTATCTGTATAGAAAGAAGCCAAACCTACATCTAAGCCAATACACTTACCTGATGGTTTAACATCTTCTTTAACGTCACAAGAAAGGACAAATTGACAATAATAACCGTCCGCTCTCCGAATCAACCTAACCCGTTTAATATCGGATTCTTGAAAGTACCCTAAATCCCAAGTTCCTACCAACTTAAGAACACCAATGTTTTTCTTGTCAGTGAACTTAACAGTTTTAGGGCTAAGAAGCTTCCATCCTGATTGTTTGTATTCAACAGAGCGAGATTTTTTAAATTGAGGATACCCCTTTTTGCCTGATACTTTACGTTTACAGTTGTCGTAAAAACGACTAATTGAACTCCAAGCACGTTCAGCACTTGCCTGTCTAGCAGTTGAATTAAGTTCATCGGCAAATTTAAAGTCCTGAGCTAATTCTTGAGAATATCGGTATAAATCGTTCTTACCCGTACCTTTTGTATCCATCCATAACCTTACACATTTGTTACGGATGAATTGAGCAGTACGAATAGCATCGTCTATGGCTTGATACTGTTGAGTTTTAGCTTTAACTTTAAACTCTAAGACAAACATTTTACGCA
>NZ_JASJFE010000590.1:0-1840 GCF_030067735.1 Microcystis sp. M53598_WE2
ATTCTTAAAAAAGGGTTGAAATATTTGGGAAATCATCTCAACGGTACTGTTGGGCAAACAGAAACCGACCCAAACGCCTTGGGAGAGTCCGGCCTCTGGATTTTCAGTGGAGACATTGAGAATCTAAGCTGTCTCGTTGAACAAGGAATTTACGATAGTGATAGGTCAAGAATCCCCCGTCACAGCGTAGCTTGACGGGGGGAGTATGTCAAATTTTGCTGAGAATACGCTGGACTATATCCATTCCTGTGAAGGCTTGCCAGCCAAAAAGACCTAAAATGACGGCATTAAGGGTAATATGGGTGATTCTGGCCAATTCATTGCCTTTTTGCATTAAAGGTACTAAAGCGGCACTGATCGAGATTAAACCCACCATCCCTAAACCCGCCAGCAGATGGGGACCGACAAATAATTTACCGTTATTAATATAAGTCACCGCCATACCCCCGATCGTCCCCAAGACCATTAAAGCGAGGATTAGGGAGCCAATTTGATAGTGTTTAGTGCGAAAATCCTTGGGCAATAATTCTTTTTTTAGGTCTTTATCTGCTGTACGCGTCCGTCGCCATTGTAGCCCCGAATAGAGGGCATAGATAGTTAATCCTAATAAAACCCACATGAGAATGGGATGGCCAAATTGTGACCAAGTTTTTACGGCACTGGGAATCTCGAAGTTCATAGTTGTCTGTTCTCATCAAAGATCGCTTCTTAATAAAAATTAACATGAATCGCTCACTCTTCCTTATTTTTCGGGTGATTATACTTGTCAGACTAGATCAGCAAGATAGCTCACCATCACCACTACTCGCCACTCCCCGCTCTCCTATAGCTTTTAAACAGGATTTAGTAAGAATAATGCCAGAAGCGGCAAAACTAAGGGTTTCAACCTAGACGCAGTTTAGTGATAATTCTGTGACAATAGAGTTGAATTCCTTGCAGCTTGGCTAGGGAGAATTTTGGTTTAATGGGAAGGATCAGTAAAGACATAAAACTCATCCGCAGCAAGCGATAAACAAGGATAGTTAAAGTCGTATGTTTTTCGAGACTGAGAAGATAACTATAGATATTATGAGTTAGTCTTAGATAACCATAGCGACGGGTGATAGAAGATGGTTCATGAATGATTTTAATCTGATTGGTAACAACGACTAAATAGCCTTGATTTGCGTATCTTCGGGAAAAATCAAAGTCTTCGTAGTAGAGAAAGTAATCGGGATCGAAATGGGGACAAGTGGAAAAATTAGAGAAGTTAATTAATAAACTGCATCCCGTCACCCAGTCAGGAATAAGATAGGGTTTATCTCCATAGTCTAAGGATTCCTCCACCACGTTAATTGTGCCGATTTTGGCATTAAATTTTCCCCAACCAAACCAGATTTTACCATCCGGTTCGTAAATTTCTGTACCGGCGATGGCAACTTCCGGATATTGCTGAAAAAATTTGCTTGCTTTCTCCAGAGAGTCCGGTAATAAGTAAGCGTCAGGATTAACTAACCAAACGATAGCTTCTCTGTCTTGTTGATAAATCCAATCAAGTCCCAGATTACATCCTTTCCCAAATCCTAAATTTTCCCCCGCTTCAATAATCTTGACTCTTTGCGCTGCTAAAGATTGGATATTTTTATCTTCAGTGGAATTGTTAACAATGATGAGAGTAGCAGATAAGTCATCGTCGAGGGAAGCGATTAAACGCTTAATTAATTCCGCGCAATTGTAGTTAACGGTCAATAGATAAATCATTACAGATAAAAGGTAGAGAATTACTTTTTCTGAAGACGACAGAGATTAAATTTTTCGATTTTGGTGGGAAAGGGTTGACAACTTTGTAAATCAATAACGA
>NZ_JASJFE010000553.1:0-1192 GCF_030067735.1 Microcystis sp. M53598_WE2
CAACAATACACCCAAGGAAACTACCGTAGGTTGGGTTGACGTAAGGAAACCCAACAATACACCCAAGGAAACTACCGTAGGTTGGGTTGAGGCACGAAACCCAACAATAGACCCAAGGAAACCCAACAATAGACGCAAGGAAACCCAACAATACACCCAAGGAAACCCAACAAAAAGATTCAGACGGATTTAGGTGTTGGCTGTTGGGTTTCGCTTTCCCTGAGAATTGAGAGGTTTTCTTTAACATATTTATTCGCTCAAACCAAGCTAGGGACTGCACCTAGTTTTTTACACACAATTCCTGATGGTTTAAAATAGCTTCTGATACCTCAATGAGCAGAAAAGCGATCGCATCTTGATGATCCGCGTCGGTTAAAATGGTTTCGAGGGTGCTAGGGGTGGGAATTTCGTCCCCATCTGCCAACATGAAGGAAATATGACCTTTTAAGGCTTCAGTTGCCATTTTTTTCGCTTCTTCGATGGTTTCTCCTGCACTAATACAACCCGGAAAGTCATAAAATTGTACCCCATAATCACTATGTTTATCTTTATGAACGGTGGCTAAATAAGTAATCATTGATTTCTCCTTTATCGTAATTTAATACCTGCTTGTTTTTCGATACTGATTAGGGTTTTAAGGGGAATATCCTTTTTAGGGTGAGGAACAGTCACTTTCCCTTTTTTATGGGGATGTTTAAAATGATGATGACTTCCTGTTGTACCTACTTGATACCATCCCTCATCCTTCAGTTTTTTGATAATTTCTCGACTTTCCAGAATTGATGATTTCTATTTCACCCCCCTAATTGTTGTAAAAGTTGCATCACCTTTTCATAAGTTGCCATATTCTCCTGTTGGCGGAATAATATGGCTGCTTGTTGTAGATCAATTTTTACTTTTTCGGGTTGTCCTAAGATGGCATATAAATCACCACGACTACGGATTATAGTAATCATAGCAATTATCGTCGATTGGGTTGACCCAAGGAAACCCAACAAAAAGATTCAGACGGATTTAGGTGTTGGTTGTTGGGTTTCTACCGTAGGTTGGGTTGAGGCACGAAACCCAACAATACACCCAAGTAAACCCAACAAAAAGATTCAGACGGATTTAGGTGTTGGGTGTTGGGTTTCGCTTTTCCTGAGAATTGAGAGGTTTTCTTTAACATATTTATTCGCTCAACCCAACCTAC
>NZ_JASJFE010000958.1:0-7187 GCF_030067735.1 Microcystis sp. M53598_WE2
AAATTACCTCTAAAAACAAAATCGGCAAGATATACTTTTCTTGCCACAAAACATAGCTTAACCGACCTCTTTCTCCCGTATCATGGTTGACTCCAAGGGCCAAGAAACCATCGGGGACAAAAGCTGATTCCTCTGGATTATAATAAACAGCCATATCTACCCCAAAATACCAATCATCTCGACCAGACCAAATTAAAGCTAATAAACTTAGCAGTAGATTGGGAATATCATTCTGTAACTGATTATCCACTGGAGTTTCGTCGGAAGAGGGCAATTCTTCGGCGCTGGGAAGAGGGCGATTTTTGTTATAGGTGAGGTTAACCATAGCTCCGACAAGCGTGGTGTTTGATTACTGCTAATTCTAACGGAAAATTACGGTTTTAGATTTCGTTGTTTTTCTGCGATCAAGTCTAAGCGATGATTGTTTTTACTGGTTGCAAGGCTCTGCCTAATTGTCAACACATTATTCTTAAGATATTATCCAACAAGGTTTTTAGATTTATTCAGCCAGCCCTATTTAATGATCGCTACCGTTTTCCTGTACCGCTCCTAACTGTTGACGCACATCATCGATCGCTAGATTTAACTGGGCAATTTTATCTTCTAAACTGCGGCGGGCCACTTCCATGCCTTCCTCTGGAGTCAAGCGCCCATTGCGGCTCTCCTCCAAAAAAGCTTGATTATCCCCATCTGCTAAACCGCGACGGCCGCGATTAGCCAACACTGTCCCCAAAACACCGCCCACTAAACCACCGACAATCGCACCGGCTAAAAAACCGCCCGTAAACCCATCTCGCTGACTCATAATCCCTTTTTCTCCTAATAGGTTCCAAAAGCTCGATCGCCGGCATCACCCAATCCAGGCACGATGTAACCGCCGCTATTTAATCCTTCATCGATAATAGCCGTATAGATGTTCAAGCTGGGATAATTTTGACTCAATTTCTGTAAAGCTGGCGGGGCAGCCACCACGGAAATCAGGCGAATCAGGGTAGGATCAACGCCTCTGCCGGTAATTTCTGCCATTGCCATGGAAATTGATCCCCCCGTGGCTAACATCGGTTCGAGAATTAACACTCTCGTGGCCGGATCAAAACTGGCCGGTAATTTATTTAAATAACAACTCACCTCCAGGGTTTCCTCATTTCTGGCCAAACCGAGGTGATAGGTACTAGCTAGGGGTAAAAGGCTTTGGGCCCCTTCCAACAGGGCTAATCCTGCCCTTAAAATCGGAACTACGGCGATCGGTACGCTAGGATCGATAAAAGTAGCGGGACATTCCGCTAGAGGGGTTTTAACGCTAGTTTCCAGGGTCGGCAACCATTGCCGCGCCGCTTCGTAGGTTAACCAGCGCCCTAGTTCCGTCATCGCTGTTTTAAACAGTACCGAGGGGGTATTTTGATCGCGGGCGATCGCCAGCCAATGCTTAACCAGAGGATGTTCGGGAACGTAGACCCGCAGTTGTAATACCATGAAAACACTAGAACTCGATCGAGGGCTAAACTTTATCTTAAGCGAAAAAGCCTTCAGGAGTCAGTTATCAGTGATCAGTGATCAGTAATCAGCTTTTTTCTCCCTATCTCCCCATCCCCCAACCCCACACCCCACTTCCCACACCCCTAAAACCCAACCCCCACCACTAGGTTAAAATAAAAGCAAGCCAGAAGCTTGCGAGCGGCTTCTGACTTGGGGAGTTTTAACGACGACGGGTTCTTTGTCGTCTCCGGGCTACTGCTTTACGCTTTCTCTTTTCTTGAGGGGTTTCAAAAAATTGATGCTTTTTGATATCCGCATAAATTCCCGCTTTCGCTACCTGTCGCTTAAAACGACGCAGGGCTGATTCGATCGCCTCGTTCTGACCAACTACCACTTGGGTCATTAACCTAATTCACCTCCTGTAATCGCTCTCTGCCTAAAAAATGCCAACTTCTCATTATAGCACAATCTAGGGTAAAAAGCGATCCAAGGCGGCCTTTAATTCTTCAATTTCTGTCTCGATACTACCTTCCTGGGCAGCCCGGGCAATACATTCGCTCAGATGTTCGTCGAGGATCATTCTGGCGACGCGATCAATCGCCCCGCGAATAGCGGCAATTTGCATCAAAACTTCGGGACAGGGACGATTTTCCGATACCATCGTCTTGATGCCGCGAATATGTCCTTCGATGCGCGAGAGACGGTTAATAATTTGCTTCAGGGAAGCTTCGCTATGGACGTGGGGAGTCCCTTTTGACTCGTGGTCATGGCCCGTCTCGTCGTGGTTGTGAAGGGGGTCGAAAGGGGTAATTTGATTAGTCAAGAGCTTACCGTCAATTCAGTTCTACTCTCTAGTGTGCCACAGTTGCGAACCGCTCAACTAAACTTACTCAAACTTACTTAAAAGCCTGAAAGCTTAGTCATTCGTAGTGGGTCAAGCACTACAGGATTAAACGGCAAACCCTTTATTCCCTGGTCAATGACATCAGGAATTACTTTTCTAATGATGTTAAATGCCCCATTGACATCGGCATTTAACAACTGATTTGTTCCCATTTTATAAAGTCCCCTAGCTAACCTTTTTCCCTTAAATAATGGTTTTTCTTCACCATATTTAGGTAACTCATCCCTATCTAAAGCACTGGATTGTGAGGTATAGGATTCTTCAGTTATTATGACTTTTATCCCTTTTAATTGAGCTTTATAGGTTAACATTTCTATTAATCTATAATGGGGAATATTAACAAATTGTTGATTATTCCTTTTTCCTAGATTAAGACATTGTTTTATCCGCTCATTATGCCCAATTATTAATGTCCCTATTTGAGGTCGAATACACCAATCTATTACTCTTTTACTGGCTGTGTGTAGATAATTTTCTACTCGACAGTTTCGTTTATGGGTTAGGAATAGCAATCTCTTAGATGAGGGTTGATTATTTCTGGTTTTCAGTTGAGATTGTAAGCGGGAACGTTGTTTGTTGTAGAAGGTGTTAATTGCTTTTAACGGTCTGCCATTTACCAAAAGAGGTGCTACACCTGTTTGATTTGTAGTTACAGCCATTAAGTTATTAACTCCTAAATCTACCCCAGCTATCTCTTGTTTATCTGTGGTCTCCGACCGTCTTTCATAGACTATTTCAATGACATAACAGCTACTTTTGGGGACAATTCTCACCTCAATTATTTCTCTTCGGGAAGTGGTCATCTTTAAGTCGCTCATAGACAAGTGACAAATTCCTTCTTTTAAAGGTTTTTTATAAATTGATTCCTGAGAATATATCAGCAGGTTCCTTCCTTTGGTTTTGTCCTTATACTTAATAATTTTAGGTTTTCCTAAAAATTTTTCAGGGTGTTTTTTCCAAGCTCTAAAAGCGGCAAAATAACTAATCCAAGCCTGATCTAATCTTCTGATTATCTGCTTACTCACTTTCGTGGGTAAAGCTAAATAATCTGAGGTTTTAGATACCAGATGATAGAGTTGATTAAAACTCAGTTTTTGGGAGTTTTCAAAGAAATATTGGCGATAATGGTAGTTAGCTAGATTGAACAAATTTTTTGACAAAAAGGCATAATGGTCTATTTCTGACCATAAGGGATGGTTTTGACTGATAATATGACGTTCAACTAGCTTCATATCTTGATTATACCTGATAACGTTCTTAAAATCTATCGGTGGCCAAAGTTACTTATTTTAGCTATCTAGCTACAGAAATGAGTAGCTTTAAAAAGCTTTAGGTAGGTTTTTGGTTTCTGTGGTTAACCCCAGTCCCTAGAATGGTTTTGTCTGGTTTAAATTTCCGTTCAGGGGTCTTCGGTTTGAAAGTGGGAAGTGGGAAGTGGGAAGTAGGTTTTTTAAAGTTCGATTGGGAGTGAGAGATTAAAGCTGGTGATGGGATTTGAACCCGCGACCGGCTGATTACAAATCAGCTGCTCTACCACTGAGCTACACCAGCATTTTTGACCAACCAATTATAACACAAATAGGGCTTGCTGAAAAAGTTTTTCCCGCGGGCAGGGTGTGGGGTTTTAAGCTAAGACCGATTTTAACCGTCTGTCCCCCCCGAGCAGATTCATCCCGCTGCTTTCCCTCCCTAGTCCGCGACCGGAAGACTAGGGAGCGATACACAGAGGTTCAATGAGTCAAAAGGGATGACCAATAATCAGTTATCAGTGACCATTGACCGTTTAATAAGAGCCAGATTAATCCCCCTATTCCCAAAAGAATAGTCAAAACATAAAACTGTGATTGACCAGAAACATTATACTTTAAGGCACTGCCGCTAAAAATCGTCGCTAAACTGACCAAATTAACCAGACCATCAATAATATAACGATCGAGCCAAGCGGTAATTTTTGACAGGCTTCCCACGGCTAAAACCACGGTAAACTGATAGATGCGATCAAGATAGAAGTCATAAGCGAACAAATCTTGCAAGAATCGCAGGATTAACCCGGTTGGTCTGGCCCAAGCTCGTCTTAACTCTACCATTAACCCGATAACTAGGCCAATTACTCCAGAGGCCATCAGTAAGGGAAAACCCCAGACAATAGTAAAACTCTGGTTATTAACGAGAGGATTGGTGAAAGATAGCCAAAAATCCCAACGTAGGGGAATAATCGGGGCCAATAAAACGATTAAAATCAACGATACCATGGGCAAAGCCATCGGCCAAGCCACTTCCGGGGTGCGATGGGTCTTACTTTGGGTTTGTCCCAAAAAGACTAAACGAAAGACCCGCGTGAGATTGACGATGCTAAGACAATTAACAAAGATTAAAACCGCTAATAACCACCAAGGAATCGCCCATTCACCACTTAACCACCGTTTTAACGTCCAAAACATCCCCAGGGGCATTAAAACCGTCATCCCCGCGGAACCTCCTAAAAAAGCCGTGGTTGTAGCCGGCATTCTTGCCCAAATTCCCCCCATTTCCGTGATATTCTGGTTACTGGTGGTGAGAATTAAGGCTCCTGCGCTCATAAACAATAAAGCTTTTGCGATCGCATGGGAGAATAAAATTAGTAAAGCGATATCCACATGACCTAATCCCACCGCAATAAAGACCAAACCGAGATAGGCACTGGTGGAGTGGCATAAAACCCGTTTAATATCAATTTGGGATAAGGCCATCAGAGAAGTACCGATTGCCGTCATTGTCCCCAACACTATTAAAACATTGGCAGCGATCGGAGATAGGGTAAACACCGGCTGCAGCTTAATTAAAACATAAGCCCCCGCCGAAACCACGATCGAATTCCGCATGATTCCGGCTGGATTTGGTCCCTCCATCGCCTCATCTAGCCACAAATTCAGGGGAAATTGGGCGCATTTACCCGTTGGACCAGCAATAAGGGCTAATCCTAACAAAGTCGCCGTCAGAGGCGGTACAGGGTTATTTACTGCCCAATTTTCTAACTGAGAAAAACTCAATCCTTCTCCGTAACTGGACAGAGCCACCAAACCCATCAATAAAATAATATCGCCGACGCGCTTGGTTAAAAAGGCATCTCGGGCCGCGGTTACTACCAAAGGTTGGGCATACCAAAAACCGACGAGGAGATAGGTAGAGACCGTTAACATCTCTAGGAAAGCGTAACTGAATAGTAGGGAGTCACTCAGGGCAATTCCCCCCAAAGCTGCCTCAAAAAAGCCCATTAAGCCATAAAATCTCGCCAAAGACCAATCCTTTTCCATGTAGCCAAGGGCATAGATTTGGGCCAAGAGACTGACGAGGGTAATCACTTCCAGCGTCCCCAAACTGACGGGAGAAAGTTCGATCGAAAGGGATAAACTAAGATCGGCCACTTTTACCCATTCAAAAGTCAGTTTAATCGTCTCTCGATGCCAAATTTGATTAAAAGCGATCGTTCCGTGTATTAACCCTAATACGGTCATCAATAGGTTAATATAAGCGGCCGGCCGCGGACCGGTGCGACTAATAATGCCTAAAGACCAAGGCAAGGTTAAAATCGAACCAATTAAGCCATAAATGGGAATTAACCAGCAAGTGTAAAGGAATAAATCTTTCATTCAGGGGGTTATCAGTTATCAGTTATCAGTGATCAGTGATCAGGTTTAAGTTTTAAGTTATCAGGTTTAAGTTTTCAATTTTCAACAAATTTAGGCTCTTTCACTGGTTACTGGTTACTGATTACTGATCACTGATCAACGGCCATAAAAAACTAACACTCGATCGAGAAGGGAGCGAGTTTAGTCAATTTAGTTATTTTACCGTTAATCCCGGGATCGGGCTAAATGCGCTGTAATAAAGATTTACCGTGGGAATCGGTGCTACAGGTGGCGAATAATTGATATTGACGACTAAGAGCGAGAGCTTGTTCGGTTTCCCGTTGACTCGGTAGCCAGGGTTTGGGATTGCCGTAGGCATAAAAGGCCTCAATACCATCAATACCCAATTCTACCGCCGCCGCTACTAAATCGGCCGCGGGGCGATGGTAACGAAAGGGATGGGCGAGAACCACTAGGGCCCCCGCTTGCTGTAAACTGTTAATGACTCTAGAGGCCAAAGCTAGATCTCCTTCCGGTTTGGCTCTTTGCAGATAGGGAGTCAAAACGGTATGAGTAGGATCGAAACCATAGCCAAGAATATGCACTTCTGTCTCTAAGAGATTCGCCGTAATTTCTACCCCTGTCCAGAGATGGGGTAGAGAACCCTTTAAATGCTCATTTTCTAGCCAAATTTGGGCTTGTCGATAACCTTCGATCGAGTGATGATCAGTAATTGCTAATCCTTTTAGTCCGATGTCTAACGCTTGTCTCATCAAGTCTTGGGGACTCATTTGACCATCGGAACAATGGGTATGAAGATGGAAATTGTAATGGTAGGGACAACTATCATAGCCGACATTTGCCCACACCGCTTTCAGGGCGAGGGTATCTTGAGCTAGGGGTGGAATTGTAGCAGAAACGACCATGCAGTATTGAGGAAATTTCCCAAAGATTACAAATTGTTAACGATCAGCATAGCAAATACCAAAAAAAATTGGGTAGCTGCTGTTACCACTAATACTAAATCCTGTTTCAAAGGTGTGGGGAAGTGGGGAAGTGGGGAAATGGGGAAATGGGGAAATGGGGGAATGGGGAATTTCAACTAAAACCCTAACACCCTAACACCCTAACACCCTAAAACCCTAACACCCTAACACCCCACACCCCACACCCTGCCCCCAGGAAAAACTTTTTGCCGC
>NZ_JASJFE010000235.1:0-1404 GCF_030067735.1 Microcystis sp. M53598_WE2
CTGATAACTGATAACTGATATCTGATAACTGATATCTGTACAACTACTTAGTACAAACGCTTACGGGGGCGATAATTAGCCACGGATTCCACTAAACCCAAAGCGATAAAATTGGTTAATAAAGATGAACGTCCATAACTTAACCAAGGTAAAGGAATCCCTGTAATCGGGGCTAATCCCACGGTCATGCTAATATTAAGAATTGCCTGAAAAGCGATCATCGAGAGAACACCGATCGCTATTAAAGAACCGAAGTTTTCTTTGGCAGTATTAGCAATGACTAACAAACGCCAACAAACTAACCAGAAAGCTATTAAAACTAGAATACTGCCGACAAAACCGAATTCTTCCCCGACTACGGAGAAGATAAAATCGGTGTGTTGTTCGGGAATAAAATTTAATTGGGTTTGGGTGCCTTGGTGTAATCCCCGTCCCAATAATTCTCCCGATCCGATGGCAATGCGGGATTGAATTAATTGATAACCTCCCCCCAAAGGATTCTTTTCTGGGTGAAGAAATAGGGTTAAACGATCTTTTTGATATTCTTTTAATAAACCCCAAAAAACCTCGCCTAATTTACCCACTGCCAGATTAGTTGCCACCACGATGAAAGTAGATAAAAAACGGTAGGGAAGGGTAAACCAAGCAAGCACAGCGATGATAATTGCTAAAACAATCCAAGCAGGAAAAAGTAAATTAAACAGAAAAACCGATGCGAGGGGAGATAAGAGGATAATCATCCAAGGCAGTTTCGCATTAGCCCAGTAAATCATGCCTAGGGTAATTGCCCCAAAGACTAATCCCGTCCCCAAGTCCGGCTGCGCCATAATTAACACCCAGGGGATGGCAGTGACGACAAAGACACGAGCGATCGCAAAAAGATTATCGGCGGGACGATGATGTAGGAGGGCTGCTAGGGTGATAATTAAACCTACCTTGGCAAATTCCGACGGTTGCACGTTAAAACTGCCGATATTAATCCAACTTTGCGCCCCATTCGCCGTCACCCCTAGGACAATTACCGCAATTAGGGAGAGATTGGTGAGAAGATAGGTTAACCAGTGCCATTTCAGCAGACTTTCGTAACGACAACGGGCCAGAAATAAAGCGATCGCCACTCCCACGGCCCCGAATAACCAGTGTTGCCACCAGTCGAGAGCAGTGGTATGTCTTTCGGCACTACGAATCATTAAACCACCGAAAACGGTTAAACCCGTCACCAAAACGAACAAAAGCCAATCAATTTGGGCTAGATCCCGGAAAATGAAGCTAAACTGTTCGTTAAAACCCCTTAGTTTCCTACTAATAAGGGACTGTCTTCTCACCATTTCTCTCCCCAAATTTACTAACTAACTAGGGTTTGCTGAATAAATCTAAAAACATTGTTCGATAAGACTTTTAGAC
>NZ_JASJFE010000648.1:0-2642 GCF_030067735.1 Microcystis sp. M53598_WE2
ATGTTTGAGATCAGCAATGCTAGAGATTTGACAGCTTTTTATCTTACCCCTAGCCAAAACAGTTTCCTCAATAAAAATGTCCTGTTTAATTCTCCTAGCTAAACTGTCTAAATCCTCCACTTGAAAAGCTACATCCGCCACCCCTTCAGGATATTTACTTAAAAATTCCGCCACGGGACTAAGGGAATTTAAGGGAGAAGATAAGATAAAAATAATCTGTTTAGTTTTATCTTTTTGGATGCCATTGCCAACTATTTCCGTGTGCGTGTGGAGATTAACTAAACTTGCGATCGCCTGAAAATCCATCACCCGCACAAACCAATCTCGCCATTTTTTGGCCGATTCTACATAAAAATGAATATGATCAACAAACATAGATAAAGTCAAAAAAAGGGTTTTTTCAGTGAGCAGTAAACAGTGAAAATAAAACTCCGAACTTGCCACTTAATGCTATTCACTGATAACTGATAACTGATAACTGATAACTGAAAAAGCTGATGACTAAAAAAAGAGATGACTATCGGGTTGAATATTAATTTCCATGGGGACGGCTTGGGGTTCAGCATTCATGGCAAAATAGATAGCATCGGCGGCGGTTTGAGCGGTTAACATTTTATTGCGATCAACTTTTAAGCTCACCTGATCCCAAAAAGGAGTATCGACACCACCAAAATAGAATAAAGTCATTTTAATACCATAGCGTTTTAACTCATCGGCCAAACATTTACTAAAACCGACCACCCCGTATTTAGAAGCACAATAAGCGGCAGCCATAGCCATAGAATGCTTACCTAAAATTCCCACCACATTACAGATATGACCGGCTTTATTTTCCTTCATCACATTAGCGGCAGCCTGACAGGTATAAAAACTCCCCTTCAGATTGAGGTCGAGCATTTTATCTAAATCTTCCGGCGTGATTTTATTGTATTGTTTCATCACACCGGCTCCGGCCGCATTAACCAACACATCCAACCGGCCGTAATGGGAGACAATTTTTTCCATCAAAGTTTCTACCTGAGTCGGATTGGTGATATCCGTCGGCACAATTAAAGAGGGACAAGGCAACTCACTGGCTAAATTAGATAAATTATCGGCATTTCTGGCCACTAATACGAGTTTATGACCATTAACAGCTAGTTTACGCGCTAAAGTGGCACCGATACCCCCCGTAGCACCGACAATCAGGACAACTTTTTCGCTCATAATTATTTATAATTCTTTACAAATCTTATTGTAAACTGTTCCGACTGGAAAATCATCGCTAGTCCCAACCCCTTGATGAAGGGTTAGCCAACTTCTGATAGGATAAACCGTGACAATGTAAAGAAATTTTTATGACTGTACTGACCGAAGGAATCGCGCCCCACGGTGGGCAATTAATTAATCGTATTGCTACCGCTGCCGAAAAAGCCGAATTTCTGGCCCTAGCTGAAAAACTACCGCAAGTTTCCTTAGATGAACGAGCGCTCTCGGATTTAGTTATGATTGCTATTGGTGGTTTCAGTCCCCTCAAAGGCTTTATGGAACAGGACGACTACGAAAAAGTCGTCGATGATATGCGTCTAATCAATGGTTTACCCTGGGCAATTCCCGTGACTCTTTCCGTTAGCGAAGAAGTGGCGGATCCCCTCAAAGAAGGCAACTGGATTCGTTTAGATGACAGCGAAGGCAACTTTGTCGGAGTCCTAGAACTAACCCAAAAATACCGTTACAATAAGGCCCACGAAGCAGTTAACGTCTATCGTACCGACGACCAGAAACATCCCGGGGTAAAAGTCCTCTACGAACAGGGAGAAATTAACCTCGCAGGTCCAATATGGTTACTTCAGCGCGATCCTCATCCCCAGTTTCCCAAATATCAGATCGATCCTCTGCAATCGCGCAAAATGTTCCACGAAAAAGCTTGGAAAACGATTGTCGGTTTCCAAACCCGTAATCCCATCCACCGGGCCCACGAATACATTCAAAAATGCGCCCTAGAAGTGGTAGATGGTTTATTCTTGCATCCCCTTGTCGGCGCTACCAAAAGCGATGATGTGCCGGCCGATGTGCGGATGCGTTGCTATGAGATCATGATGGATAAATACTTTCCCCAAGATCGCGTTATTCTGGCTATCAACCCCTCAGCTATGCGTTACGCCGGCCCCCGGGAAGCAATTTTCCACGCTATTATCCGCAAAAACTACGGTTGTACCCATTTTATCGTCGGTCGTGACCATGCCGGAGTCGGGGACTACTACGGAACCTACGATGCTCAGTATATCTTTGATGAGTTCGAGCCAGGGGAATTGGGAATCGTGCCGATGAAGTTTGAACACGCTTTCTACTGTACCCGCACTTCGGGAATGGCAACCACCAAAACTAGCCCCAGTTTACCGGAAGAAAGAATCCACCTTTCGGGAACGAAAGTCCGGGAACTGCTGCGCAAAGGAGAATTACCACCTCCGGAATTCTCCCGTCCAGAAGTGGCTGCCGAATTAATCCGCGCCATGCAAGGATCTTGACATCCTCGCCGCCCTAAAAGTGCGGCGATTCCTAAACCTCACGATTTAAGTTTCTGCTTCCACCACCGTCGCATACCACAGTTAAAAAACCATGTACTGTCTTACACAGAGTCCACAGACTTTCGCCCCATTTCA
>NZ_JASJFE010000529.1:0-9106 GCF_030067735.1 Microcystis sp. M53598_WE2
ATACCCAATTGATGCTTTTGTCAAGTAGTTTATTTGTTCTTCAGCTTTGACTTGCTCCCATTGCTCTTTGAGCAGCTTTTGCGGTAATAGGTAAAGCATCCACATGATCTAAAGCGGTTTGCATTAATAAAATTAGGTTTCGTACATGACCTCCAGTCATTAAACATAATCGCTCCAGAACTTCTTGACTTTCAAAAATATCTGTTTCTAGCTTTTTCGTCGGTAAAAATTGCTGCGTTCTTTTCTCAATAATAGCCTTAATTTTTGCCATACCATCAGGATTAATAGTACGATCAAGATTGCGGATCATAATCATCGGTAAAACCATCGGGTCATTATCATAAATATCCCGTAGATCATTGGCCCGATTAGAATAGGCCATTGAAATAGGTATAGTATAAATCAAATGACAATTTAACCCCTTTAATTGATTAGCCCGATCTAAAAAAATCTCATCATGATTAGTTTTATGATCTCGCCGATATATCGGTACGATGCGATCTAAGTTATCAACAATTACCACTAATTTTGTTGAATCATCTAAGACAGTTTTGCTATTATCAATAAACTCATTTAGTGCTGTTAACAGGGTAACAGTATGAGGATTGATTTTATTTCTTATTTCTTGTCTTTGACTGGGAATTGCCCGAATCGCCGCAGACATTTTACCAAAATATTTAATCAAGTCTCCCGTTTCTAATTTGACATCTTCCACTTTAATCTCTGTTAAAGCTAAATCAATTAAATCCTGCCAACGGGATTTTATCCAGTTTTTTAAGGGGGTTGAATTAGCCTGTTTTAGTTGTTCTAATAAATGGCGCGTACAGGCAATGAGAATATCTGTATATTGAGCATCTTCTGGATCGATATCGTCTTCATCTGCCGCAAAATAAACAACAAAACAATTTTTTTGCTCTAGATATTTTTTCAGCCGCAATAATTCCGTGGATTTCCCCCCTCCTCGATGTCCTGTGTAGAGTTGATGGGTGTAGTCTGTTGGCAGCGAACGAATAATTTTTCTGCCTAAATCTTGACAGACATCAGCATCCGCTCTCACTGCTTTTAGATCTACATAAAAGGGACTATCGGCAGGTAAAGGAACTGGTTTAAAGACACCAACAAGATTAGCGATCAATTGTTCAGACATAGGCGACTATAGCTTGATTGATGTCATTATTATAACAATACTTATTGACAAGATGTTATACCGAATCCGCTTTTAATATTACGACTAACTCTCGATCGAACTTCAAAAACCCAGTTATGGATTTTTTCCCCCTACTCCCCACTCCCCAATTCATAATTCATAATTCATAATTTCCCCACTCCCGATTAAAATTGAATTGCACTCATATCTAGGGATAAAAAGCGATCGAGTCCTAAATACATCCAATAAATAGAGTTTGGGGATTCCTGAATAGTTTTTTGAAATCCCAAGGCGGCGGCTAATTTCTCATAATCGGGATGAATAATCAAAGTATGTAAATCGCAGAGATTAGGAAAATCTAAGGTCATTCTCTGGAGAGTTTTTTGGGCATCTTGCAGAAAAATTAAACGATATTTTTCTAAATAATTAGCATCAATCATCCAACTGCGAATAAATACCGAAAGACAATTTTCATCTCCCACGGATGCCATTTTAAAAGGATCCTGTTCGTTGATCGCACTTAGATGTAAACTCTTGTTAGGAGAGGTAAAAAAATTGGCTTCCGACTCGTTTGCGGTGGGATAGAGGAGATAAAAACCGACGGGATTAAGATTATCTACCCGACGCAAAACTCGCATACCTGTAGTGTAATCTTTTGCCCAACCCCGCAACAGACGAGAAATGCGATGGGGAATTGCTTCAGCATTGCGATTCATCCAGTTATAATTGCGTGTCAGCAAGTTAGCCACAGGAATCGCATCACAACGGGGATTAAATTGATCTAATTGCAATTCTACAGATGATTCCGAGCTATCAGGCTCTAAAATCCCCGTAATTGGCTTGATTTTAATTCTGGTTGTGTTGCCGTCAAAAATTTTTTCGATTAAACCAAGGGCCGCTAATTTATCTAACATCATACCCGCCGAGCGTTCGCTGCCCTGATCCTGATCCTGATAAAATAAATCCGATGCTTGCCGATGGGTACAGATAATGGCAGTGGTGGGAAAAATTAACTGGGATAAAGGGGGTTTTGCCTGTCCCTCCTTGGCGATCGCATAAATCCAGAGACGCAGAAAACAAGTGGCACGCACCCGGGTTAATCCCACTCTCCCCACCAAGCACTCGATCATTTGTTCTTGTTTTTCCCAAGAAAACCAAATTTTCAGATGTTTAATCTCCATCTTTTTGATCCTAGATTCTGACAACGATTATACTTTATACTTCACCCCACTTCACCCCACTTCACCCCAGTTCTCAACCCTCCCCCTACTAGATAGCGCTCATTGTTGTTGCACCTCTAGAACCGACAGAATGGTTCCAGAAACATTTAGGAGACGATTATGAACGATAAAAAATACGGTACTGCTCCCAGTCATACTCAAGCGTGGATTTTTCAAACTTGGTTATCTTTTATTGTCTCTATTTCTGCCACTTCTTTAGGAGTTATTTATCTACCAGTAGATCCGTGGATTAAAGGTTATTTAGGCATGGGTTTACTATTTAGCGTCGGTTCCACCATTAATTTATCAAAAACTGTCCGCGATGTCGAAGAATCTAAACGCTTAATTAATCGCATTGACGAAGTAAAGTTAGAACGGATCTTGACTCAGTACGATCCCTATAAGGAGTAGTTTTTCCCAGTTATTGGTTATCAGGTTTTTCGATTATTCTCACTCTTTTTACTTGCTTAGGAGAGTTTATATGCTATTCACAACTAATCTAATCAGTGTGACCAAAGGAATAATTTCTCTTTTACAAAATCCCGGTAATACGATGTCTGTATATGATATTGAAGATGGCTTAAAAGAGAGTTGGTTACAGCGATTATCTTTACAATATGTTAAAAGCGATCGAGCTACCGCTCAAATAATTGCCCAAAGATATCTAGCCGCTAGTCCCTGTTTAGAAACCCTGCTAAAACTCCCGGAAGATTCCCTAGGTTATCATTATGCTACTCACCTAATTAGTCTCAATTTCGATCCTAATTTTTATCGGTCTATTCAGGTCAATTCTGATACAGATTATCTGCTGCTTCGCCTACGGCAAACTCACGATATCTGGCATATAGTCACGGGTTTTGGTGTCGATGGCATGGGAGAATTGCAACTGAAAGCTTTTGAATTAAGTCAAACTCGTCGCCCTCTAGCTATTGTCATAATTTTAGGGGGATTATTCGGAGCTTTATTTTCTTCGCCACTTTCCTTAGCCTCTCTCTGGGAAGAGATTGTCCTCGCCTATAATTTGGGCAAAAATACTCGACCTTTTTTAGCGCAAAAATGGGAACTAGCTTGGGAGAAATCCCTGCTAGTTTGGCGGCAAGAATTGGCGATTGTCCACTCTTTGCTGGACTAATTAAGTAAGTGGTTATAATTAAATTGAGGATGGATTTTGTCTTTGATCCCCCCTTAATCCTAGGGTTTATTCATAGTAGGGTTGATTCATGAATCAACCCTACCCTTAATCCCCCTTTGATAAGGGGGGTGCCGATCCCCCCTTAATCCCCCCTTGATAAGGGGGGCATATGATAATTTTTAACGCCTCCCTACTTAGAATAATCGACTAAACCGAATAAATCCCGATTAATCGGAGAAAATAAGACGATTTGCCTATTCAGGGGCTAGAGGACAGAAAAATTGTCAGACAATCGGGAAAAAGTGACAGGGGAAAAATTTTTCCGAACCGGAGTAGCAAAAAAATCCCAGTCCGGGTAAAATTGATTATCGATCGATTGTGTGAGGAGTCCGATCCCCATGACCAATAAACACACAGCAAGGCTGCTGAGCAGTTACCTGCAGCGCCTGCCTGCCCATAGCTGGCTCATCCTAGTGTTTTGGGCTTTGATTATCGCTCCAGTCCAAGCTGCTGTCGAATTACGCATTGCCATCAGTAAAGGTGTTAGCGCCGTCTCCGTGGGTAGTTCCACCGATGCTGTGGTGAAAGATGGGGCCGGGAGAGTCCTAGGAGAATTAACCGCCATGAATGCCCTCAATGCTAATCCCAGAGGAAAAGCGGTGGGTTTGGCCGATTGGCAGGCCAGTCAATTGCTCATCGAACCGGAGAATGATGGTTACGTCTGGATTAATGATCGCTGGTATCGAGGACGCACAAGGATCATTCGGCAAGGTTCTGGGGTGACAGCCCTAAATTTAGTCGATTTAGAGGAATATCTCTATAGTGTCGTCGGTGCGGAGGCGATTCCCTCCTGGCCGCAAGAGGCCTTAAAAGCCCAATCCGTGGCGGCGCGCACCTATGCTCTCTACCAAATGAATACTTCCGGCAATCGCATCTACGATCTCGATACTACCACCCGCACCCAAGTTTATAAGGGTCTAGAAAGCGAGTTTACTAGCACCCACGAGGCAGTTAAGGCCACCGCCGGACAAATTATGAGTTTCAACGGCAAACCGATTCTAGCGGTGTTTCACTCCTCCTCTGGGGGCCACACGGAAAATGTCGAGGATGTTTGGAATTCCCCCTTACCCTACCTGCGCGGTGTCATCGATTACGATCAAGTCGCCCCGGTATTCCAATGGTCAAAAAACTTTAGCGCCGGGGAATTAGGCCGTTTAATTGGTGGTGTTGGTCGCGTGCGATCGCTATCTCCCGAAAGGACCACTCCCCACGGACGAGTGATTAGAATGCGTGTAGTAGGCGATCAAGGCTCTAAATTAATCTCTGATACCCAATTACGGCGAATACTCGAGCTGCGTAGTACCCTATTCACGATTTCAGCTGATAACGGTACTTTTGCCATTAATGGTCGCGGTTTCGGTCATGGGATCGGTTTAAGTCAATGGGGCGCTTTTTCCCTCGCTGACCAAGGGGTGACTTATGACCGGATTCTCGGCCATTATTATCAAAATGCTCGTTTAACTGAAATGCCCAACTAAAAAGGCTGTCAGCCATTTCCAGTCAACAGTAAACAGTGAACTGATCACTGATAACAAGGATCGAATCTAAAACCTAATTGGTTAAGCTAAGTAGGGAGGCACAATTATTTGTAGGATGGGTTAGCGGTAGCGTAAACTATGCTGGCGTTGGGTTTCATGCTTCAACCCCACCTACGTTCATCTGATAACTGATAACTGATAACTGATCACTGATCACTGATAACTGATTATGAGATAATGTCTGATCTAACTTGTAATTTTTGACTTGCATGACCATCGTTACCGAAGCCTTAACCGAGTTGGAACCAGTCATAAAAACTACCTTTACCGTCGAGGAAATTCGCCAACTACTGCCCCATCGTTATCCCTTTGCCCTAGTTGATCGCATTATTGACTATGTACCTGGTCAAAAGGCCGTTGGCCTAAAAAATGTCACGATCAACGAGCCTTTTTTTCCCGGTCATATTCCCAATCGTCCCTTGATGCCGGGGGTGTTAATTGTTGAATCCATGGCCCAAGTGGGGGGAGTGATTTTGACCCAATTACCTGGGATGAAAGGGAAATTTTTTGCCTTCGCTGGCATTGATAAAACCCGTTTTCGTCGTCCTGTGGTGCCAGGGGATCAATTGATAATGACGGTGGAATTATTATCCTTCAAGATGAATAAAATTGCTAAAATGCAAGGGGAAGCAAGAGTCGATGGGCAATTGGCCGCTCAGGGCGAAATGATGTTTTCCATCTTTGATTGACCTATGAATTTTGATCGAGATCGTCTCCGACAAGAACTAAATTTATTTGCTATTCTAGGGGCTTTTATTACCAATATTTTCGCTAATATTTTTCCTCTTAAGGGCGAAAATATCGGGGCTATCTCGAATACAGTTTTTCAAGATGTCTTAATTGTTCCCGCTAATTATGCTTTTGCGATCTGGGGATTAATTTATCTGGGTTTAATTAGTCTGGGAATTTACCAAGCTTTGGCTTTTAATAAAACTGAACCACGTTTGCGTCGGTTAGGCTACGAATTAGCCATCGCTAGTGCTTGTCAGATTCTCTGGGTAATTCTCTTTCAATTACGTTTTTTTACCCTGTCTTTACTGGCAATGCTAGGCATTTTAATCCCTCTCATCCGGCTTTATCTTCGCTTAGAAATTAATCGCTTGATTGTCAATCGTAAACAGGGTTTATTAGTTAATGCTCCTATTAGTATTTATTTCGCTTGGATTAGCGTGGCCACGATTGTCAATGTCGCTTCGGTGCTAGATTGGATCGACTGGCAGCGATGGGGTCTAACTGACCAGATCTGGACGGTAATAATTCTGCTTATCGGGGCGATAATCGCGATTTTAGTCGGTTTAAACCGAAAAGATCGGGCTTTTATCGGGGTGTTTATCTGGGCTTTCTTGGCGATCGCTGTTAAACAGATTTCTCTGCCTCTAATTGCGATAACGGCGATTATATTAGCGATTATCCTAACTTTTCTGGTTTTTAGTGGCAGTTTTCGTCCTCTGAGTCGTTAAAATGCGGGATCACAGCGAATTTCGACGATAAAGCCATCGGGATCGTAGAAGTAAACCCCCCTGCCAGTCGGACGGGTCACGGGTCCACTAGCAATAGTAATTCCCTGACTTTGTAGCACTTCTAGGGCAAAATCGAAGCATTCGGGGGCAATATCGAAGGCTAAATGGTTGGCACGGGTAAAAGCGATTTCGGGATTGTCGTCGGGAGGGTTTAAATCTGGTTCCCCAAATAGGTCAATTACTGTACCATCGGGGGTGATAAAATTGGCCACTTTTCCCTGGGCAACTAATTCTTTTAAGGTACTGGGAATTTTTTCCCCCACTAATTCCTCTAATCCTAATATTTCCCCATAAAAATGACGAGAAGCCTCCATATCTTTGACGTTGAAAGCGATATGATGGACTTTTCGCAGTTGACCGATTTTGAGTTTTTTTGCGGTTACGGAAGGGCTAATAGTCATCTTAGTTATCAGTTATCAGTAAGGGGTTGGGGGGATTTTTCAGTGAACAGGAATCAGTAATCAGTAATCAGTGAAAAGACAGCACTATTAATCTCATTTAATACTCCTCATTTAATACCGTTAACTGATAACTGATAACTGATTGGCGACTTAAGAGTTAATTTTTTGCAATAATTGTCGAATGGATTCGGCATCTTGAGCGTTGGGTAGGAGAGCGAGATAGAAGCCTAAATCCTGTTGCGCTTGGCTGAGTTGTCCAATTTGATAGTAAACTAAACCTCGATCGCGCAGCTCTAAGGGATGATTAGGAATGAGCAAAAGTAGCAGATCTATTGTCCGAATTGTCTGAGACCATTGTTGACGATTCAGGTAAATATATTTTAAATTAGTCAACAAACGTAACAAAATTTGCTGATTGGTAGCAATATTGAGAAAATGTTCTTCTAATTTAACTGGCTGTTGATAAACCTGACTTAATCTTTCTTGACAGTCCTGTTTAAATAAGATTTCACCACCGTGAAAGGGATCGACAAAAATTTCTACTTCCTCGAAATCGGGACGGATAATAAAATGGCCCGGCATACCAATTCCTACCATGGGAAAATCGATCTGTTTGGCAATCTCTAAATAGATAATCGAGAGAGTGAGCGGAATACCAGTGCGGCGATCGATTACGTCATTTAAGTAGCTATTGCGGGGGTCATAGTATTCTTGGGTATTACCATTAAATTGTAAATCTTCAAACAAATATTGATTGATAATCTTGACTATTTTTAAAGGATATAATCTATCGGGTAAACGTTTTTTTACCTCCTCAGCCATTAAATTTATTCTATTTAAATAGTGATCAATATTGAGGCGCGGATATTCAAAATTGGCTATTTGTAGGGCTGCCCGAGCTAGATTTATCTCAGGGTCAGGATGTTGAATTGTTTCGATGAAGGCTTGGTATAAGAGTGCAAGGGTCATTAGAAAAGGGTATTAATCAGATTATCAACTATTTTAACCGATCCTTCCGATTTTATCGCTTCTCTTTTCCGATCACCATTCAATATTCAGCAATTTAGATGAGCTTTCCCGGGAGAAGTAGCGAGAAATCTTGTCAAGGTCTAGATTAACCACCGCTTTTTCTAAAGGGATCGTGCGACAATTTTTATTTTGAGACTGCACTTGATAAACTAATTGATTTGTCCAATCTAAAGCAGTTAACCAACCACTTTGAGGATGATAAACCCCAGTTTCAATGTCTAGCCAACCGCTGCCGCGAGCTAGTTGTCCCGGTTTGACATCGGGAAAGGTAAAGGTTAAAGTATGACCTGTGATAATTAGTTTATCCTTGAAATAGGGTTGGGTCATGGCATGAAATTCGTTTCTAATCCAACAAAACTGCTCGTTTGTTTGCTGTTCAAGGGGATATTCTGGGTGGACTCCCGCGTGAACTAACCAAATATCTCCTAGGTCTAAATAAGCGGGTAGGGATTGGAACCAATTGATATGATCGGCGGGTATATTGTTATTATAACTTAGTAGTGTCGCCGCCCCGCCACTCTCGATCCAACCGTTTAACCATCTTTCAGAAACTTCTTTTCCTGCCAGAGCTTTTAAGAGCATATATTCATGATTTCCTAAGAGACATTGGTAGTTATTTTTGATCACGAAATCCACCACTTCCAAGCTCTGCTCTCCTCGATCGATTAAATCCCCCAGAAAATAAACCTCATCCTCACTATCGGGAGCAACTCGGTTTAATAGTCGCAAAAGTGTCTGAAAACTGCCATGCACATCTCCGATAATAATACGACGCGGTTCTTGAGTCTGTTTCCCTATTTTTTTAAAAAACACACACCCCTCTCTAATTGCTGAGATTGCTACTCTTTTATCGCTAAAAAAGTAGTTTTTATAAGGTCTTAATTTTATTATAGGACAAAGCTTTCCCTCTGACAGTCACTGGTTTTGGGGAACGCCGGAACTGCGGGAGAAAGGCTGTAAGTAGGTGGGTGGAATTAAATATAAGATGAACTTAGGTTGGGTTGAAGCATGAAACCCAACTCCCGCTCATGTTACGCTACCGCTAACCCATCCTACAAA
>NZ_JASJFE010000775.1:0-2377 GCF_030067735.1 Microcystis sp. M53598_WE2
AAGATAGCGGTTATTACTTTTAATTTTCTATGGTTACAACTTCTCTATCCCTCCCCGAAATCGCCAGAGAAACCCGTCAAGCGAGTCGTCAACTGGCTATCCTGACTAACGAAGAAAGGAATGAAGCTTTAGAGGCTATTGCTGAGGCTTTGACTGCCAATGCTGATCAGATACTAGAAGCTAATATCGCCGATGTTCAAACTGCCAAAGCGATGCAATTATCTCCGGCTTTATGTGCGCGATTAGAGTTAAGTCCTGGCAAATTAAAAGCCGCTATTGCCGGGGTGCGAGATGTGGCTAAATTAGCGGATCCTTTAGCTACGATGCAAATTAATCGGGAATTAGATCAAGGTTTAATTCTTCGGAGAATAACCTGTCCTTTAGGGGTTTTAGGCGTTATTTTTGAAGCTCGTCCCGATGCTTTAATTCAAATTACCAGTTTAGCGATAAAATCCGGTAATGGCGTTATTTTAAAAGGGGGGAAAGAAGCGATCCGTTCTTGTCAAGCTTTAGTAACAATTATTCATCAGGCATTGAGTCAAACTAAAGTTAATCCAGCAGCGGTACGATTATTAACAACACGAGAAGAAATTCAGGAACTCTTAAAACTCGATCAATACATCGATTTAATTATTCCTAGAGGTTCTAACGAATTTGTTCGTTATATCCAAAATAATACCCGCATTCCTGTCCTCGGTCATGCCGATGGTATCTGTCATCTCTACATCGACAAAGAAGCCGATTTAAGCAAAGCAATTAGAATTACCGTCGATGGCAAAACCCAATATCCTGCCGCTTGTAATGCCATTGAAACTTTATTGGTTCATCAAGACATCGCTAGACAATTTTTACCCGCAGTGGCCCGAGCATTAGAGGAAAAAAAGGTTAAATTGTTGGGAGATGAAGCAACTCGTCAGATTATTAACGTACCATCGGCCACAGAACAGGACTGGCAAACCGAATATAGTGATTTAATTCTGTCAATTAAAATTGTTGATAGTCTAGAATCGGCAATCGAACATATTAATTATTACGGTTCTCGACACACGGAAGGCATTGTCAGCGAAAATCTTAACACGGCCAAAACCTTTAGCGATCGAGTCGATGCCGCCGGAGTTTTTCATAATTGTTCCACCCGATTTGCCGATGGTTTCCGTTACGGTTTTGGGGCCGAAGTGGGTATCAGTACCCAAAAAATGCCCCCCCGTGGTCCGGTGGGATTAGAGGGATTAGTGACCTACAAATATCAATTAGTGGGAGATGGTCATATTGTCGCCGATTATTCCGGGGAAAATGCCCAATCTTTCACTCATAAGGATTTATAGTCGAGAAAAAAGCCGATGTTTACAGGATTAATTCAAGCCTTGGCAACGATTCGGGTCGTGGATACCGATAGACTTTATTTGTCTGTATCCTCTGATACAATTATCCGAGATTTAATGATTGGTGATAGTGTGGCTGTGGATGGGGTTTGTTTGACAGTTGAGGAAATTCTCCCAGAGGGTTTTCTGGCCACCGCTTCCCCGGAAACCCTACAGCGCACTACTTTAGGACGAAGGATTCACACAGAAACCAACGTTAACCTAGAAACCTCTCTGCGGGTGGGTAGTAAAATCGGCGGTCATTTTGTCACTGGTCATGTGGACGGTATTGGCTGTTTAGTCGAATCGATAATCGTGGCTAATTCGTGGGAAATGACCTTTGCTGCCCCTAGTTCCCTAGAAGAGCAGTGGAATAACTACATAGCTCGTTATATCGTCGGTAAGGGCAGTATAGCTGTTAATGGCATTAGTTTAACCGTGGCCGATTGTGATGCCTCTGGCAGCTGGTTTAAAGTGGCAGTCATCCCCCACACCTACGCCGAAACCAATCTTTCCCATTTAAAATTAGGCGATTGGGTGAATCTAGAAGGGGATATTTTAGGCAAATATGTGGAAAAATTGCTAGGAATGCGCTCTTATCACCCTCCTAGCGAGATTAGCCTAGAATTTCTGGCTGAACATGGTTATTAGTTTTCCAGAAAAAGCCTTTTCAACATATAAATTTATTGGCAATTTATCCATTAATTTTAGTTTTAAAATTGCCAACCTTCCCGCTCCATTAAACCCTGAACATTGGTACAATCGATAGAAAAGTGTTGACAGACTGTGGGAATTTTGGCAGCATTAGGCTTCAAGGCTTCTTCGGTAATTACGCAACCGTCTTTTATCTTGGCACAGGCAATAATAAATGGGTCTGCCACTGGTTTTCCTTGTAATCTTGCTTTTTCACTCACTAAATCATTAAAGTTTCTTATAGAAAAAATTTCAGCAATAAGTAGGGAGGCACAATTATTTGTAGGATGGGTTAGCGGTAGCGTAAAATAATCGGGCGTTGG
>NZ_JASJFE010000928.1:0-3545 GCF_030067735.1 Microcystis sp. M53598_WE2
CCTTTTTTCGCTCTTGTGGCTAATCCCTGGCAGCAAAAAACAGAAACTATAGAAACTGAAAAAATTACTCGCCCCTTTCTTGCCCTGGGTTTATTGTTATTAACTCTCTTAACTACCACGGTCATCGGTGCGGGATTAAGTGGCATTACCACCCAACAATTAGAAAATAATTCTAGTTTATTATTGCAAGGTTTACCCTACAGTTTAGGCTTAATTGCTATTTTAGGACTGCACGAATTCAGCCATTATTTTACCGCCGTTAAATATAAAATTAAAACCACTTTGCCCTATTTTATCCCCTTTCCTTTCTTCCTCGGCACTTTCGGGGCTTTCATTCAAATGCGATCGCCTGTACCCACCCGCAAAGCTTTATTTGATGTGGCGGTGGCTGGTCCTTTGGGGGGTATAATTATCGCTCTTCCTCTACTATTTTGGGGATTGTCCCTCTCGGAAATAGTTCCCCTAACTAATCAAAGCAGTTTATTAAATTTTCAAGCCCTAAATCCGCAGTTTTCTTTTCTCTTATCTATCCTAGCTAAACTAGCCCTCGGCAGTAATTTAATCGCCGGAAAAGCGATCCATTTACATCCTTTAGCGGTGGCAGGTTATGTGGGAATTATCGTTACAGCCCTAAATTTAATGCCCGTGGGTCAATTGGATGGTGGTCATATTGTTCACGCCATGTATGGGCAGAAAACCGCCATAATTATCGGTCGATTAACTCGATTATTCATGTTTATTTTAGCCCTAGTGCAACCAGATTTTTTACTCTGGGCGATTATTCTCTTATTAATGCCAGTCAGCGAACCAGCTTTAAATGATGTCACCGAATTGGATAATAAACGAGATTTATTAGGTTTATTTTCCCTGGCTTTGTTATTAAGTATTTTGCTACCCCTTCCCGAAGCGGTGGCCCGTTGGTGGGGGATGTAAGCGACCCCATCAATCCCCCTGAGTTCCAGGAAAATTATCGGTCAGTTAGGGGATAAAATCCCTATCTCCTACGTCAATGTGAGTTCGATGACCCTCACCCTCGATCACTTTAATCCACAAAGCTGAAGGCTGACAACTGATCACCGATCACTGATATATGGTTCTCAAGGCTAATTCTCGCAGAAAAAAGCGAGTTTCTCTGAAAGCGAAGTTAGGCAAATCTAGGTTAAAATTGCTGGCTATTCCGCTAATTTTGGCGATTTTAGGCTGGTTATACCACGATTTACGTCAGCAGTGGCTAAAACCGGAAGCGATTTTTGTTTTGGGAGGTCATGCCGATCGAGAACGTTTTGCGGCAAAATTGGCTAAGGAATATCCCGATCTACCGATTTGGGTGTCTTCCGGTAGTCCGCGACGATATGTGAGAAAGATTTTTAAAAAAGCGGGAATTCCCCCAGAACGTCTCCATCTCGATTACAATGCGCGAGATACTGTCACTAACTTTACTAGCCTAGCCGATCAACTGAAAGCCCAAGGTATTGATAGTGTCTATCTAGTCACTTCCGATAATCACATGAGAAGGGCGCGATTAGTGGGAGAAATTGTTTTTGGTAGTCGCGGAATTATGATTAAACCGGTGACTGTTCCCTCCCAATCACCCCCCGAACCCCTAGAAAAGTCCCTCAGAGACGGTTTTAGGGCAATATTATGGGTAATAAGCGGTTCCACCGGGGAATTTTGGCTAGAATCCGCTTCTAGTTCCCATCTCCGATCAAAATAAAATTATCTTGACAAAATACTCACTTTATGTTAAGCAAAAACACCATTTTCGCCATCTTATTGATTTTTGTGCCGCTATCGATCGCCGGTTCCCTGTTACACTGGGGCGGAACGGTAGTTTTTATCACCGCTTGTCTAGCTATTATCCCCCTAGCAGCCTACATGGGGGAAGCCACGGAAGCGATTGCGGTGGTGGTCGGGCCAAATATTGGCGGTTTGATGAATGCCACCTTTGGCAATGCCACAGAATTAATTCTTGCCTATGTCGCTTTGCGGGAAGGTTTCATCGATGTGGTAAAAGCGACGATTACTGGCTCAATTATCGGTAATTTACTCTTAGTTATGGGATTATCGATGTTTTTAGGCGGTTTACGCTTCAAAGAACAGGAATTTCAACCAATAACCGCTCGTTTAAATGCCTCAGCCATGAATTTAGCGGTGGTGGCGATTCTTTTACCCACTGCCGTGGAATTTACCTCCACGGGAGTCGGGGAAGCAGTCCTGCAACGTCTATCCGTGGCCGTGGCAGCGGTGTTAATTTTCGTCTATGGTTTAAGTCTCTTATTTTCCATGAAAACCCACACCTATCTCTACGATGTCGGGGTTGCCGGTATCGAGGAGGAAAGCGCCAGAGAAAGCACCGCAAGGCCGAAAATCTGGTTTTGGTCTTTGATTTTATTGATCGTTACCATCGCCGTGGCCGTAGAATCGGAGTTATTGGTGGCATCCCTAGAGGAGGCTACGGAACAGCTAGGTTTAACGGCGCTGTTTACCGGGGTGATTCTTTTGCCTATTATCGGTAATGCGGCCGAACACGCTACGGCTGTCACCGTCGCCCTTAAGAATAAAATGGATCTATCGGTATCTGTGGCCGTTGGTTCCAGTATGCAAATCGCCCTGTTTGTGGCTCCGGTTTTGGTTATCATGGGTTATATTATCGGTCAGCCCATGGATCTAAATTTTAATCCCTTTGAGTTGGTGGCAGTGGCTGTAGCGGTGTGGTTGGCTAATTCGATTAGTAGTGATGGGCGATCGAATTGGTTAGAAGGAATGTTACTCTTAGCTACCTATGCTATCCTGGCCTTGGCTTTCTTTTTCCATCCTCTCACCGCTTAAAGTTATTTCTTGGAGATATATAGACAATGACGGACGCTTTCGCTTAAGGGAGTGGTAAAACTGGCAATTTCGAGGATTTTACCGCCAGCTTTCCCTAGATTCTCCTCTAAACTTAAACTATCCTGCGCGGACCACTGACCACGATAGAGAATAGCGATTCCGGTCTTTTTCAGGAAAGGCAAAGCATAGTTAACACAGATATCCACATTACCTACCGCTCGCAAACAGACGATATCGTAAGCACAGTTATGTTTAAGGTTTTTCCCGACGATTTCCGCCCGACCTAAACGAGTTTTCGTGTTATTTAACTCTAATTTGTCAATAACTTCTTCAAGAAAATTAATCTTTTTTTGGGTGGAATCTAAGAGAGTCACCGACCAATGGGGATATGCGATCGCAATTGGCACTCCCGGAAATCCGGCCCCGGTCCCCAAATCGATGACTGATAGGGATTTTGTCAATAAATCTGGCTGGGATTTTTGTAACCAAGCTAAACCCGATAAAGAATCCCAAAGATGTTTTTCCCAAAACTCCTCCGGTTGGGTAATTCGAGTGAGATTAAAACGTTGATTACCCTCTAAAATCAAGTCATAAAGTTGTTGAAATCGCGCTTGTTGGGCCCCATCGGGTTGCCATTCTAGGGTTTCTTGCCAAAGGTCAAATAATTCAGGAAGGATCATTAATTCAGTTATCAGTTATCAGTTATCAGTTATCAG
>NZ_JASJFE010000502.1:0-1284 GCF_030067735.1 Microcystis sp. M53598_WE2
GGGAGCATCCCAGTTTTGCAATGAGTAAAAATACTCAGGCAATATCGCCGTTGAGATAAGCACAACGTAGCTTCAAATACTGAGGAACATTCTCTGCTTTCCATTGTGCTCCCACAATTTTCATTCTTGCACCTATTTGCTTAATCTTTGACTCTACACTTCCAGAACCGATGCAAATCCCTTGTGATTGATAGAGTTCGTAATTGGGTATTCTTTCTCGATGTTTATCGACATATTTGGTGAAATTTATAGCCTGTTTCTTTTTGCATCCCTCTAATTCCTCTAAAACTCTTTTCACCTCTCCTTTCCATAAATTCTCTTTGATTCTATTCAGACGCTTGTTTGACCCGCCTATTTTATTCATATTCTCTACTAAATGATACCAATCCAATATTTCTCTCCTTTTAACACCGATTTTCTCCATCAGATTCCACACCCCATCATGACCATCTCCTAAACAGGTGACTACCTCTGTTAAGGGCTGACGGTTCACCCATTCCAGTAATTCTTCATTTTGCTGAAAAAATCCCGCACATTCTTGACCATGCAGACTTACTGCTTTGTAATCTCGACCTTGACTCGGTTGTCCTTTGGGCGTTCTGATTCTGACTTTTCCTCCATCTACACTCAATGCTTCTACCGGACTCTTTGCTTCTGCTTCCTCAAATTTATATCTTTGTACAAGCCTCTGTTGACTACTGCCTGAAACTGCCATTCCTGTCGCCATTTTGATAGCTTTTTCCGCATCTTCAAAAGAGACTTTAGCCACTGCTCCTAAGCAACATTTCTCCAGCATGGGACTTAATCGATTATTCTTGCTTAATCCTAGTTTATCGGCTTGTTTCTCGCTTATCTTGACTTTCCCTATGATACTGCTTACGCTTTTGGTTCGCCCTGCTTGGGTTCCTGTTGCTGATTCAAAAAAAAATTGCCTATGGCAGGACCCAATGTAGTCAGCCAATGGTCTCGCAGGGCGGTTTCAATGCCCTCAAAGCTACGTAGTTGTTCTTCTGGGGTATTATCGACTAGAATTTGAGCAATGGCTTTTAAATGTTGATCTAGTTGTTCTTTTTGGTCTGTATTCATGATTCTACCGTTTAATTGTTTCTCTTTATTTTGCCTTAGCTAACGTTTTTAGTCTCTAAGCATTTATACTTATTGCAAAATTGGGATGCTCCCTGTAAATGTGGCTCTTCGGGAATTGTTATGCAAATAATTAACTTAAAATAAAATTCGATGAGAGCAACTACGCTCAAAAGTAGCTGAAATCCATACAGGGAAAGA
>NZ_JASJFE010000946.1:0-9722 GCF_030067735.1 Microcystis sp. M53598_WE2
AAACTAGCAATTAAAGATATTTCTATAGAGATAACGTTGGCCACATTCTTCAGAAATGGTGTATTAAATCCCAAGTCATCAATGAACCAATAAATTAAGAATAAGTTGATTAGAAATGCCACTCCCCCAGCAATGAGAAATCGGAAAATTTTATTGTTGTAGATTTTAGTTAACATAAGGAACTCAACTCAATATAAATTACAGATAATTATCTCTTATTTACCGTGTCTTGTTGTGTATATATCACAACGTTTGTTAGAAAAAACGGGCTTTTCATTAGGATTATACAGGCTATCTAAATATTTTTTATCTTCCCGGTTTTCTCTTGTTTTGCGGCAAAAAACTATCGCCTCAACTTGATGATTGGCTCTTGATAACTTATAGAGAGCATTCTTAAATTTTTCCTCACTTGCTCGATTATAAAACATTAAGGCACGACGTTGACTGTAGTAAGGTATCAATGAACTCCAATAATCTCCGTAGATTAACAAAACACCTTCAGGAGAAGTAACAGTTTGGACTTGAGAGGCAATTTCTAAGTAACTGTTACCATGCAATTTTGTCGGATACCAGAAAGCTCGGTAAAATTGCAGTTGTGATAACAAAATTAAAGCCAGGAAAAACCAGCCTACAGACTGCCAAATTTTCCGTTTTTTCTCTATTAACCCCATGATGGTAAATCCAGAAGCACCGAGGAGAAAGATAGCATTAGCATAGGGATAATAGTTATGAACAAAATGCAAATTGGTAAAAATGGCAACTGTCAATATAAATAGTAAACTTAAGCCATAACTTAGTAACTTTTTTGAGGTGAAAATTGGTAATATTACTAAAGCCATAACGCTGATTATCAATCCGCCAAAAACGTCATTTAGAGTCCTAGTTAGATAATTTCTCCACTCTGACCGAGATAATTTTTGAGCGATAGTTCCAAAGTTCCAATCTCTCAAAGCTTTCGAGGTGATAAGATCTGCTGCCATGGGATTGAGTAGCTTTTGGGCATCGGCAAAGTTAACCCAAATTTTTGCCAGAAGGAAGGGTATGATGATAAAGACAACGACGGGTATCAATAAATCTTTCGCTAAGTTACGAGATGAGTCTTTCTTAACCCAATTAATACCTATCCAGACACAAGCTAAAATTAAAAATCCAGCCATAGTCGTTACTTTAGTCAGACTGGCAGCGATTCCAAAAAGACAGGCTAATAAGGCAATAATTGGCGATTTATAGCGAAAATAAACAGCAATACAGGCCAGGTAAGCTAAAGAGAAAAATAGGGCGGTTGATTCAATCATGAATGTTCGCGCCCAAAACAGATAAAGAGGACTGGCTAAAAATAAACTCAAAAACAGCCAACGGAAAGCTCGTGCTACTTGTAAATAAGATAGGATTACATATATAGGAATCAAACTTAAATAAAAGAAAAAAGCACTCACAAATCTACCAGTTTGGTCAATGGGAGTCTGAAAAAGCTTAACTAAAATTGCAACTATTCCTTGATAGAGCGGAAACTCCATTGGAATTGACCAAGTCACTCCTAAAACAGGGGTTTCATAGGCTAACCAAGGACTACCTTTGAGTAAATAAAAGACCGAGATGGCCGTTTGAGTTTGACGAAAAGCGTGGACATCTATCAAAGGATTATTCCAGCCGCCGCTAATCCCCCAAAAACTATGGATTAAGCAAACTGCAAAAATTAAAAACAATATTTTCTCAGTCCATGATTTAGAAGCAAGCATATTTGACCATCTCCAGTTTTTTAACCCCATATACGCACAGACCCAGATAGTTTTGACATAGTAATCTAATGCTCTACTATAACCAACGGCTAACGTTTTGACTAAAAATTTCTTTGAGAATATCTGTTACTGTGTAGGTTAACTGCCAATCAGGATAATGATTTTTAAACTTACTCACATCAGAAATCCACCAGATATGATCACCAATACGATTAGTCTCCACATACTGCCAGTTTAACTTTTTATCCGCAATCGCTTCACATTCTTGAATAGCTTCTAACATGGAACAATTACTAAAGCGACTACCACCGATATTATAAACTTCTGCTACTCGCGGGGTCTGATAAAAATGATAAAAAGCATTGACGAGATCGTAACTATGAATGTTATCGCGTACCTGCTTACCCTTATACCCATAAATACTGTATTCTTTGCCGATCATCGTACATTTCATCAAGTAGGATAAAAAACCGTGTAATTGCGTTCCCGAATGACTTGGACCGGTTAAACAACCGCCACGAAAAGAGGCAGTTTTCATCTCAAAATAACGCCCGTATTCTTGTACTAACACATCCGCCGCCACTTTCGACGCACCAAACAAAGAATGTTTACAAGCATCAATACTCATCAACTCGTCAATACCATGAGCAAAATAAGGATGATTTTCCGAGATTTCCCAACGTAGTTCTTTTTCTACTAAAGGCAATTCATTCGGTCTATCGCCATAAACTTTATTGGTGGAACAGAAAATAAATACTGCTTGGGGACAGTGTTGACGAGTATTTTCTAATAATACTAAAGTTCCGTTAGCATTGACACTAAAATCCATATAGGGATCCTTAGCTGCCCAATCGTGGGAAGGTTGCGCCGCCGTGTGGATAATTAAGGATATATCATGACTATAGGTTTTAAATATATCTGCAATAGCTTCATGATCCCGAATATCCACAGCATGGTGAATGTATTTATCCCCGTAATCTTGCGATAATTTGGCTCGATTCCACTCCGTTGAAGCGTCTTCACCAAAAAATACCTGACGCATATTATTATCGATGCCAACGACGGTATAACCCCGATCACAAAAAAACCTGACTGATTCGGAACCGATTAAACCAGCAGAACCAGTTACTAGAACGATCGCCATAACTATATCCTGAATTTTTTGCCTAGTTGTTGAGAAATTTCCCAAGTTGAGAAAACTTTCCCCGACTTTACTAGATATGTTCGCCTTTGTCAATTAAACCCGAGGAGATTCCCTTAACTGCGGCAATTCCCTCAAAAATTATCGTCTTATCCACTAGGAGTGATTTAATGGCGTTTTCTTGCCAGTAATCCCTAATTAAGTCCCCATCTCCCCCCGTTAAAATTATCCCGCTCTCTGGATATAAATTTAACCATTCCAGACTGAATTTTTCTATTCCCGCCAAAATTGTATAGATTATCCCACTTCTTATCCCTTCTGCTGTTTCTTTTGCCCACATCTGCGGTAATCTTTCCGGTAAGGACACCTCTGGTAAGGCTGCCGTCCGTTCCCTTAAACTGGCTAATTGCACCTTTAACCCGGGTAAAATTGCCCCCCCCACTAGCTTTTTATCCCCATCCACTCCCGTAAAAGTTAAGGCTGTTCCCGCATCGATGACTAAACAGGGAAATCCGTATTTTTTTCCCGCACCTAAGACAGCTAAAGCTCGATCGATGCCGAATGTCGGATATAAATCCAGTAAAGGAATATCTTTTAAAGTAATTCTCCGTAAATTGCCATAATTTGCCCATAATTCTCTTTGGTTAGGAACCACGGAGGCGACAATCAATGCACAGTTACATTTATTTGTCAAGAGTTTAGGGAAAATTTGTTGCAAAAATTCATTACTTAGGGGTTCCCTCAGGTGAGGAGTATCGAGACAAGCTAACAGGGTTTGACCGCAAAAATACCCCCAATGTAGCCGAGAATTGCCGATCATCAAACCTATCCAGTCAGTATCTTGCTCAGTCATTTATTTAGTGGGAAGTGGGAAGTGGGGAGTGGGAAGTGGGGAAGTGGGGTGATGGGGAGAATAAATAAAAATAATCTCCTGACGACCGGCTCCTGACTCCTGACTACTGACTGCTGTTGATCAACGTAATTACCGTCACTTCGGGGGGACAAAAAAGACGACCGGGAAAATAGGTTCCTAAGCCTCGATTGACATATAATTGATTTTCCCCGACTCGGTGAAATCCCTCGGACCATTGCCAGTATCGGACTACTCTGCTAAACTGCCGGTGAAAGGGAACCCATTGACAATATGGTTCCGGCAGCGATCGCCTAAGTTTCTCTAAAACTATCGGTAGGGAACCCATACCCGGGATAGTCACTTGGCCTCCGTGGGTATGACCGGATAACTGCAAATCCACGCGCCAATCCCTTAAAACCATGGCTGTATCGGGATTGTGGGAAAGGACAAGTCTGGGTATATCGGGAGCAATTTGCTCAAGGATTTGCGGTAAAAATTCCCCGGACCAATAATCGGCCAATCCGACGATGGGAAAATTTTCGCCGTAGGGTGTGGCGATTTCATTCCAGAGTACCCGAATTCCCACGCTAGTTAAGGCTGATCTGACGGTTTCCCTTGCGTGGGGAGGATAACTGTCATGATTTCCTAAACAAGCATAAATACCCCCTTGACTTTCGAGAGCTTTTATGCTATCGACCAGGGTAAAAATTGGCCTGGGACTATCGGTAATAAAGTCCCCCGTCAGGAAGATGAGATCGGGTTTTTCTTGATTAGTAATGGCGATCGCTTCTTGCAGGACAGCTACAGGCAAATGCTGTTCATCGCAGTGCAGATCTGACCACTGCACCAACTTGATCCCTTGCAGATGTGCCGGTAGGCCGGCAATTGCGATCGTTAATCTTTCTACCTGTAAGGATTCTAGCCAAAAGGGTCGCATCGGTGAGCCGTTGTCGGTGAGTAGTTACCGAAAAATTGGGTGTGTCAACAGTCTATCAATTCCCGATGGGGTTGTTGGGGGATGCTTCCGCAAACATCCCTCTTTTGACCATTAGCCTTGAAATTTACTGATAATTCTTTCCATAGCGGCCTCGACGTTGGCACGACTATTAAAAGCCGACAGCCGGAAATAACCCTCTCCGGCGGCCCCAAAGCCGGATCCGGGGGTCCCCACCACATTGCAGGTATGTAGCAGTTTATCGAAGAAATCCCAACTCGATAGACCTTGGGGCGTTTTTACCCAAACGTAGGGCGCATTTACGCCACCATGGACTTCTAAACCGGCGGCGGTTAATTTTTCTCGGATAATTGTTGCATTTTGTAAATAAAACTTGACAAGTTCTTGTACTTGTGCTTCTCCTTCCGGGGAATAAACCGCCTCAGCCCCCCGTTGGACAATGTAGGAAACGCCGTTAAATTTGGTCGATTGCCGACGATTCCACAGTTTCCAGAGTTGCACATCACTCCCGTCGGCCGCTTTGGCCGTGAGACTTTGGGGAACCACGGTTAAAGCGCAACGCGTCCCGGTAAAACCAGCATTTTTAGAAAAAGAGCGAAATTCGATCGCACATTGCCGCGCCCCCTCGATTTCGTAGATGGAATGGGGTAAACTGGCATCGGTGATAAAGGCCTCGTAGGCCGCATCAAAAAAGATAATCGATCCGTTAGCCCTAGCATAATTAACCCAAGCTGTCAAGTGTTCTTTGGTAGCCGTGGCCCCGGTGGGATTGTTGGGAAAACAGAGATAGATTAAATCGACTTTTTCCGCCGGAATCTGGGCAGTAAAGTTATTTTCGGCGGTAATTGGCAGATAAATCAAGCCCTCGTATTCGCCGCGGTCGTTGGCCTCTCCCGTGTGTCCAGCCATAACGTTAGTATCGACGTAAACGGGATATACTGGGTCAGTAACAGCGATCGAGTTATTATCTCCAAAAATATCGAGAATATTGCCCGTATCGCACTTAGAACCGTCGGAAATAAAGATTTCATCGGCATTTATCTCACAACCGCGAGCCTGAAAATCATGGACGGCGATTTTCTCCCTTAACCAAGCATAACCCTGTTCGGGCCCGTAACCCTTAAAGCTAGAGCGATCGCCCATTTCCTCCACCGCTTTGATCATTGCCTCGCGACAAGCTAGGGGCAAAGGTTCGGTGACATCCCCAATCCCCAGACGGATAATATTAGCATCGGGATTAGCTGCCGCAAAAGCTTGGACTCGTCGGGCAATTTCCGGGAAAAGATAACCCGCTTTTAGTTTTAAGTAATTACTGTTAATGGTTGCCATAATTATTCTCGTTTCAGTCGCAACCTTTAATTCTATAATAGTCGGTCATCAGCCGTCAGTTTCGATCGCTCTCCTTCACGGACTAGGATTGGGTGTAGGCGGTTGTCTTTCGATATACAATCAGAGAAAAACCTCTTAATAACTGACATTAGTATGGGTGAATCAAAACGTCGTCAATCGGCCCTGGGTGATAAGTATGGACAGGAAGAAAACATCCTGCCTTGGCTACCGATTACCAAAAGTCAAGCATCCCAAGCTTACAAGTTAACCACTAGGGGTGCCTGGATTGGTATAGGAGTTTTAGCTGGGGTTTGGGTAGTTATTCGCTTTGTCGGGCCGGCCTTCGGTTGGTGGAATGTCCAATAACTGGTTAAAGCTGCATCAGTTTGGGGGTTAGGGTTTTAGGGTTTTAGGGTGTTGGGGTTTTAGTTGAAATTCCCCCACTTCCCCACTTCCCCACTTCCCCACTTCCCCACTCCCACCAAAAAATTAATTTTGTTGGTTTGCCAAGATCTGGTCATCGATCGCCCAGTCTATTTCTTGCCGATCGCGACCGGAAGGGAGATAATCATTCTGGAAGGAGTCTGTTAAACCACTGACGAGATCATATTCAGGCTGCCAGTTTAACTCCCGGGTGGCCTTATTAATATCAGCGTAGAAATGTTGAACCCGCAGGGGGAAAGGTTTCTTTTTGCCGAAGTCAAATTTTTTGGGGTTATAGTTAACAATCTCGATTTCCTCGGCATTTTTCCCCATCGCTGCCGCGCAAGCTTTCGCTAAACCGTTAAAAGTTACATAGCGATCGCCAGAAATATTATACACTTGACCGATAGCCTGAGAATTACCCAATACTGCGGCCATGGCCTTAGCTAGATCGACAACGTGACCGAATTGGGTAAAATGTTCTCCATGACCGGGTATAGGAATAGGGCGATTACGAACCAAACGGTCAAAAAACCAAGCTTCTAGGTCATTATAGTTCCCCGGTCCGTAGATATAAACCGGACGGATGGAAGTCCAGGGTAAACCCATCTCGCTTAAATAATTTTCTGTCTCGTGTTTTCCCTTGTGGCGACTTTTGGGATCTAGTTTATCCCCTTCTTTATGGGGCATTTGGTCGGATTTTAGATAAACCCCCGCCGAGCTAACATAGACAAAATGCCCGATTCTTTCCCTAAAAATCTCGACGAGGGGCTGAGTATCACTTAATTCTCTGCCATTATTATCGAAAATTGCCTCAAAACTTTCATTTTTAAGCTTTTCTTTCAGTTGCGCTGGGTCAGTGCGATCGCCGTGAATCTGTCGTACTCCAGCAACCGGAGCGGGTTTATTGCCACGATTGAATAATACTACCTCATGACCCTGTTCTACTAACACTTTAGTCAAAGAAACACCGATAAATCGGGTTCCACCCATAATTAAAATTTTCATAAGATGATGGCATAGATATCAAGGTTATATTATCACTCGATCGGTGCGGTTTAAAAACTGTGCTTTTTAGGTTTGTGTCATCAATCCAGTCTTTTGGGGGGTTCTACCCCCCAAACCCCCCGTTGGGGACGCAAGCGCCGTCCCCAAACCCCTCGCGCATTAGCTTTTCGGTGGGATGCTTACACGCGGCTGTTCATACATTTGTAGCAGTTTAAGAGTGACTGATAATTGCTGATTATCGGTATTTCCGAAAATGTGAGATGCACCCAAACCGAGCGACTTTTAATGCAAGTTTTAAGTAAGCGCCAATTCAGACTTAAATTGTTGGCCAAGTTTCGGTAAAATAAAGGTAATTAGTCAACAGAGGAGGTCAAAATTATGACTTTAGCCAAGGTAAAAAATCTTTATGATCAAGATTTTGCTTTGTGGATAGAGAAGACGGTCAAACAATTAAAATCTGGGGATTTATCTCAAGTTGATTTAGAGAATTTGATCGAGGAGGTGGAGTCTTTGGGAAGACGAGACAAAAGGGAACTTAAAAACCGTTTAATTACATTATTTGAACACGGTTTAAAACGGCGTTATCTTCCTTTTTCCGACTGTTATCGAGGTTGGGAAGTAACAATTAAACGCTGTCAATCTAAGTTAAAAGATATCCTGAAAGACTCTCCTAGTTTATGCAGTTTTTTAACCGATATTTATGATGATTGTTATCAGGAAGCGGTGGAGAATATGCGAATTAAATACGATGTTAGTTTTCCCGATGTTTGTCCTTTTTCTAAGGATATTGATGGCTTATTAAATCATAAGTTTTGGGAAAGTTAAACTCTGATACTAAATCCGTTGAGTAGAGGCAATAGGCGGAATAAATAATCAGTCTTTAATAACCAGACTTAGTGTGATTTTCAAGAAATTAATTTAAGTTTAATAAGGAGAAAAATGATGACTTTAGCCAAGGTAAAAAATCTTTATGATCAAGATTTTGCTTTGTGGATAGAAGCAACCGTCAAACAATTAAAATCTGGGGATTTATCTCAGGTTGATTTAGAGAATTTGATCGAGGAGGTGGAGTCTTTGGGGAAAAGTCAACCCAAAGCGGTTGATAATTTTTTAACTCGTTTATTAGAACATTTATTAAAACGTTGTTATGTGGTTCTTCCCGATTGTTATTGGGGGTGGGAAATTGAAATTAGAAATTTTCGCAAGGAGTTGAAGAAGGAATTTAAGTATTCTCCTAGTTTGAAAAGGTTTATGATAGAGATTTTAGAAGAATGTTATCGAGAAGCTTTAGAAGCGGTGAAAGAGGATTATCCGGACTCTAATTTTCCCGATGTTTGTCCCTTTGCTGAGGATATTGATGGTTTATTAAATCATAAGTTTTGGGAAGATGAAAAATAGGTCAAACTCTAATCTTTGGGGGGAATTGCCATCACTTGATTATCATTAACCACAACCAATTTACCGCCCAATTTTTCGATATTTTCCTTAGCTAACCTGCGGGTTTCTTCGTCTTGGCTATTTATCCAGACTAACATCCAAGCACCGACTCTAGGAGCGCGACTATCGGGATTAGTTTCTAAAAATTTTACTGTTCCCCTAGCGGATTTTTCGATAAATTTATTACCGGCAATTTTCGCCCAATCGGCGGCCATTTGATAGGATTTTTTCGCTGCGGGAATATCACCTAAAAATAATAGTTCATCCACTCCTTTATATAACCAAATAAAATAGGCATCGGTAACATCAGGAGTGAGTTTTGATAAACCTTTATTCATAATCTCAATCGTTCTTTCGGGTTTACCGGCATTCAGGGAAGAAGCGACAGACATCATCAAATAGGCGCGGACAAATTTGGGGTCATTTTTGGTGACAATTTCCATAAAATCGGGACTTAAACCGTAACCAGTTTCCCTACGAGCATCCACATCGCCATAGTATTGTATAAACTGCAACATTGACCAATTGGCTAACATATTGTCAAAGCCAAAGGAAGGTATATTTTTTAATAACTGAACCTGAGCATTTTCTAGACGAGACTCTTGACGATAATTTCTCTCTAATAACTTTTCTTTGGTCAAGGTTTTCACCTTTTCCTGTTGCATTTCCACAATAGCCATGATTAGTCCACCGATGACGGCGACTAAACCAAGAGTTTTAAGTAAGGATAGATTGAGAGATTTTTTTGCACCTACCATAGCTTTAAATAAAAGTCAATAATCAGTGTAGGGTTAATTCATGAATTAACCCTACCATCGCGGTTAATTCATGAATTAA
>NZ_JASJFE010000233.1:0-3512 GCF_030067735.1 Microcystis sp. M53598_WE2
ATATGCTGTTAAAATTCCCTCAAAAGCTGAAAATTAAGCAAATAATATTATTATTATTCTGGCTAGGAATAGGGATATTTTTCTGGTGGTTATCGTGGCAATCCCCCGGGATGAGCCAAATTCAACGACCCGAAACAGTTGCTCAACAAATTTATCAAGCAATGCCAGATTTACCGAAAGAAAACAACTATACCCGTCGAGATACAGGGGCGATCGATCCGAATAATACTTTAATAAGTCGCTTTCTTCGTTATCATCAAGATACAAAAAAAAGGTTTACTCTCATCCGTTTTGATTGGCAATTAACCCTAGGGGATTATCTAGGAGTGAACGAGAAAATCAGCGAAGAAAACTATCCCGGACAAGCAACCCTTACCGTTAATCCCATGGCTGCCGATATCAAAGCGATTAACAGTCTTAATCGTCGTCAAAGGCAGCAGTTAGTCACCCTTCTAGTCGAAATTTATAACCCCGCCATTCTCCCCCAAGAAACCCCCAATCCTAGCCCTTCTCCCAGTCCCTCTCCCCGTCGTCCATCTTTATCAAAACCGGGAGATGCCGACCTATTAAAATTCTAGAAAATTATGGAAAAAATTCTCAAATATGGTTCAGGTTGGCGACTCGGTTGGGATTCTAAGGCAGCCGTTTATAAAGGATTAATTGGTGGCGATGATTGGGCGATCGAATTGACCGAGGCCGAGTGGCAAGATTTGCGTCGGTTACTATCACAATTGACCGCAACTATGGCGGCCATGGCCACAGAATTAATGGATGAAGAAAGTATTGCTTGTGAAGCGGAAAGCGAGCTTTTATGGTTAGAAGCGGCAGGATTTCCCGATAATTATTCCCTGCGATTTATTCTCTATCAAGGTCGCGGTTGTGAGGGCAATTGGTCGGCCACTGCCCTGCCAGAGTTGCTCGCCGCTTGGGACAATTTGCTTTACAATTTTTAAGAAAGCGGTGGGCATAAGTTAATTTTTGTCTCCCCCTCTTGACTTTTTGATTCCCCTGTGCTGCTATGATTGCCCATCCGAGGACGAAGACCGATAATCTCACCTACACTCCGCCCCCATTGCTGAAAAACGGTTTTGCCATGACTCTCTATGTGTCCCTAAAAGCGCGAGAAACCTGGCAAAATACGATCGCTATTCCCGAACCAGTCTATCAAGAAACCATTTTCACCGGGGCCAATGCCGTCCCCATCTACGGGATTGTTTCCATTCCCCCGCAAGCGAAAGGAACAATTATCGGCACCTACGGCATCACGGGAGACTTAGATAATCAATGGTTTTTAAGAATTTTAGGCAGAAAAGCCGTAGCAAGAAACTACGCAGTCGTCCTCTTCGATTGGCGGGCCCACGGTAAGACAGCCGAATTATCCCCGACTCTCACCTCCGATGGCATCTATGAAGGGCTAGATTTCCTTCATATTGCCGCCCAAGCCCAAAAAATGGGCTGTCCTGCTCCTTTTTGGTTCACGGGTTACTCTCTGGGGGGACAATTGGCCCTCTGGGGAATTAAATCGGCAGAGAATCAGGAAGATATGGGGATCGATCCCGTCGCTATCGGCGGTGGTGCGGTAATTTGTCCTAATTTAGACTCTAATCGTTCTTTATCCTATCTCGTCCGGGATCCCTGGGGGAAACATTTGGAAAAAGCGATCGCCAGGGAATTACGCAAGTTAGCCAAACGCATCCATCAAGCTCATCCCGATCATATCGATCCCGAAGCAATTACTCGCGCCACCACGATTGCAGGATTCGATCGAGAATTAGTGATTAAAAACTTAGGATTTGAGACAGTTTTTGACTATTATGCCGCTAGTAGTCCCTTGCCCTTTCAACCCTATTTAACTAAACCCACTTTTATCCTCTACGCAGCCGATGATCCCCTCTTTTCCCCCGCAGTTATTCCCGATCTGCAAGCAGCGATCGCTGATAATCCCCACGTGGATCTACTCTTAACCAACTATGGCGGTCATGTGGGCTATATCAGCAGTTTATCCTGTCAGCGTCAGTGGGGCGATAGCGATCGCTGGTGGGCATGGAATCGGGTTTTAGACTGGTTTGACCAAAAAACTGGCAAATAATACTAAATCCGTTGAGTATAGGTAACATATCACGATAGGCACTCATGCAAGAGGGGGAATAAATAATCAGTCTTTAATAACCAGATTTAGTATAGGGTTTGCTGAATAAATCTAAAAACCTTGTTGTATAAGACTTTTAGACTTTTTTCCCATCAAAAAGTGCCAGACATTGGGGTGATCGGGGGGGAAATTTAGGCACTTTTTCCCTGAAAATTAGGTAATTGACCCCCTGAAAATGGGTAAAACCCCACACCCCACACCCCACACCCCACACCCTGCCCCCACGAAAAACTTTTTGCCGCAAACCCTAGTATAGTTTCTAGGAGTCAAAGGCCGCTAGAAACTCCTCCACCTGTTCCCGAGTCGGTTGGGATGCGATCGCTCCTGCCCCCCTTGTCACCATTGTCCCCACCGCACAGGCATAAATCACCGCCTTACGGGCTAAATCGGCATTTTCCCCAATTTGATCGCCTCCAAGACCGGCACGAGCCAAAAAACCCGCCACAAAGCCATCTCCTGCCCCAGTTGTATCCACCACCTCCCCGGGAAAAGCCTCGACAGTGCCGCTATTTTTGCCTAAATGATATTTACAACCTTTTGCGCCGCCAGTAACCAGAATTGCCCCTAAATTGGGGTATTGTGATGATATTTCTCCGGGGGTATCAGTGCCAAATAACCATGCTGCTTCTTCCTCGCTACATTTGAGCAAATCGGCCCGGAAGATAAAATCTCGAATCCGATCGGGAGCGGCCTCAAGATTAGGCCAAAAAACCGGCCGCCAGTTGATATCGATCAATACTTTCACCCCGTAAATTTTAGCTAATTCGAGGGCGCGCATCATCGCCGCTCTCGCCGGGGGATAGGCTAACCCTAGGGTTCCCATCACTAGATAATCGGCATTTTTCCAGAGATTTTCGGGCAATAGGTCAGCGTTAAGGGCAGTATCGGCAAAATCCGTCGTTTTAATGCCGCCAAAACCCGCAAAATGTCTGTCCCCCCCAGCATCGCGGGTGACATAAACTTGTCGGGTGGGTAGGGTGGCATGATACTGTACACCAGTGGTATCGACTCCGAGAGCGTCTAGCAAGGCGATTAACTGTTCCCCTCGTTGATCTTTGCCCACACAACCGATAAAAGCCGAATTTATGCCCAATTTTCGCAATCCACAGGCCACGTTTGCCGGCGCACCCCCGGCATAGGTTGTCCAAGAAGTCACTTGCTCTATAGAGCGCTCGCTTTGATCGGCAATTAGATCAAAGAGGATTTCCCCTAAACAAATGACAGACACCGGCGAAGATCTTTGATTGTTAAGCATTGCTGTGGGGTGTGGGGTGTGGGGTGTGGGGTGTGGGGTGTGGGAAGAATAAATAAAAATAATCTCCTGACGACCGACGACCGTCTCCTGTCTCCTGAATCCTGACGA